>CAYYOX010000001.1:0-9121 GCA_964473065.1 uncultured Planctomycetaceae bacterium
ATAATAGTAGCCGCCTGCTGTTCCACCAACACGGCCAAAGAATCTTCAGCAGAAGCAGTATCAGATTGCCCCCACACAATAAGTCCGATTAGCAACAAGCGATACATAATGGTCTCCTTGTTAGAGGGCCTTAGATTGTGCAAGTATAGCTTGTTTAACCTCCCAAAGTGCTAGTTGGTCAGATTGTGCTTGTGGTGACGAAAAAAGGAAAATAAAGGAAAATAAGGAAAATAAAGGGGGAAAATAAAGGGGTCGGGAGTCTCTAATCTTATGGCTCAGAATGCACAAACGGACCAAAGCAAAACCTTGTTGTAGAAATAGGTAATGAGCGTCGCGTAGCGACGAGAGGTCCGATGACCGTGCCGAGGTCCTCTCGTTGCTACGCCGGGTGCCACTGGTGGCTTGCCCACCAGTGCTGCCTGCAGCGGGATTGCACGGGTGGGCGAGCCACCCGTGGCACCTTGCGGTAGCCTGGACGAATATCGAATATCGAACAAGGAATAAAGAATAACGAAGGTATGCGAATACCGCCTTCTTCCTTCGACATTCCTTGTTCGATATTCGATATTCAAGTCCGCTGGCCGACTCACCGGATCAACGAGCGAAGCGTCTGAAGATTCGTAACGTCGAGGTCTGTGCCCTTGTCTTGGCCCTTGGGCGTTTCTAGGTACATGGGCGTTTTGCGGAAGCGGCGGTCGTTCAGTAGGTGGCGGAACGGTTCCAGGCCCATGTGGCCTTGGCCGATGTGCTCGTGGCGGTCGACTCGGGCGCCCAGTTCGCGGCGGCTGTCGTTGAGGTGGAAGGCCTTGATCTGCTTCAGCCCGACCGTGCCATCGAACTCGCGCATGGTGGCCAGGTAGTCCTTCCTCGACTGCATCGGATAGCCGGCGGCAAAGACGTGGCACGTGTCGAAGCAGACCCCCAACCGCTCGGCCTGCTCGACCCGATCGAAGATCTGGGCCAACTGCTCGAACCGCCAACCGATGGCCGTGCCTTGCCCGGCCGTCGTCTCCAGAAGGCACTGCGACTGCAGGTCCTCGGTGCGGTGGTGGATTTCGTTGATAGCTCGGACGATTTGACGGATCCCCTGGGCCTCGGTCCCGGTCGTATAGGCCCCGGGATGGGTCACGACGTAGGGGATCCCCAGGATGTCGGCCCGCTGGAGCTCGTCGACAAAGGCGTCGACCGATTTCTGCCACAAGGCCCGATCGGGACTGGCTAGATTGATCAGGTAGGCGTCATGGGCGATCGGATGGGTGATTCCCAGTTCTTCCAGAGCCTCTCGAAACGGCTGGGCCTCGGGGGGAGTAATGGGTTTTGCCCGCCACTGGTTGTTGTTCTTGGTGAAAAGCTGCAAACAGTCGCACCCGACCTCATGGGCACGTTGGACCGCCCGGTCGTAACCGCCGGCGATCGAGAGATGGGCTCCGAGGATGGACATTCCCGGCAGATTACCACTGTAAAGTGGCGGCGGCTAGGCGTGGCGTGGGACGGTCCACCTGCGAAAACTGGCAGCTTACACTCTACAGAGGGGGCAGCTAGGGGCATAAAATGATCCGTGAAGGTTTATTACCTACGATTCGCTTGATTTGCGTGGCGGGCTTGGCTTAGAATGAAGGTATCGTTTTTTTATGCATCTTTTGGGGGCGTTCATGCTGGGCGCATGGGTTTCGCTGGGCGTTGTCTTTTCGCTCGCCGTTGGCGTGCCGGCCTTTCTTTTCTTGTTCAGGCCTTTGCGCGTTGCCTCGCGCGAAGCGAAGTTCGTCAAGCGGCGGCGTGATTTCCACTTGCAACGCGAGCGGCTCGAGGCAAAGTTCATCCAATTGGCCGCGGTCAACGCCAACGCGAATTCTCCCCTTTGGGCCGAATGTGAGTTCGACGACGACGTGGCGTATGTTCGCGATCGAACCTCCGGCGAACTCTCGGCGTTCGTGGCCGTCTCGATTGCCGCCGACAGTTTCGACTTGGCGGAAAGTGGGCTGGGCGAATTGGTCGGAAATCTACGATCCGCGACGGCCGTGTTCCGCTTCGACCGAGACCACTGGGAAACCGACGGCCGCGCGATCCTCAAGCTCAGCCCCAGCGATGCGAGCCGCTTCTACCAGCACGATTTGGAAGTCATCGCCCACGAACCGGCCCGCTGCCGGTAGCTTCCAGGGCGATTGGACATCGGCCGAATTGCACGTCGGAAAAGAATCCCAATCTTTTTCATCATTTTTCCGGGCATTCCTGGGCGTAGTGTCTAGCCACTCGGAAGAAGCTGAAGCGTCGGCGTACCCGACTGAATTCAGCGCCGACGGGGGGTATTCGCAGCATCCATTCGTGTCCGAGTAGGCCACAATTCCCGCACATTCGCGCCAGCCGTATGTTGTCGAGGGCCGGTCTATTGTGTCTTTGGGTAGGATCGGCTTTGCCATTGAGAAGTCCGTTCGGCTTCGGCTCACTTGACTCGACGCCGCCGTAACCTACGTTTTTTCATCAGAGACGTTGCGCCCTATTGTGGGGACGTAGCACTGCAGCGGAACGCAAGGCTGAATGTGGTTCGGCAAGAGGTTCCTAACCAAAGGACATCGGAGGAGAAGCGATGAGACGCCATAGTGGATTTACCCTGGTCGAGTTGGTAGTCGTTGTGATGATCATTGGGATCTTGGTGGCGATTGCGACTCCAAAGATGTTGAACATCATGGGCGACGCAAGCGACAATGGGGCGCGGCAGTCGCTCAGCGTGTTGCGCGACGCGATCGAGACGCACGCCACGCAGAATCAAGGAACGTATCCCGGCACGGACGAAGCCACATTCAAGGCCGCACTTGCCACTTACATTCGGGGCCCGTTCCCTAAGTGCCCGGTGGGTGACGGGACGGCCGACGGCGTCGACGTGGTCAGCGCCGGAACGGCGCTGTTCGGGGCCGGTGGCGACGGATCGGCGATGACCAACATGTGGAAATACGACTCGACGACGGGCGAATTGATTATCAATTACGACGCGACTTCGCAAAGCGGAACGCCGTACGACGAGTTCTAGAGCCGTTTTGGAACTCGCTGGTATGCCCAAGGCGTTGATCCAATGTGTGCAGTTGCCGCGGGATCGACTCGAAGATAGCGTGAGACCCGTTTCCGCACACCGCCACCCATGGGCCGTGTTTCCGCCTGTGCGTGGCGGTGTGTTTAAGCGACATTAGCATTTGACCGGGGCTCGTCAGTAAGAAACAACTCGCGAGAAAGCAGACATGACGGCAGATATGACAACTGGGGCAAGACACATTCTGGTAGCCGAAGACAATGCCGCTATGGCCGGCGTAATTCGCTATAACCTCGAAAAGGCAGGCTTCGAGGTGACGGTAGCCCGCTGTGGGAACACCGCTTGGCAATTGCTGAAATCCCAGAGCTTCGATCTGGTGGTCAGCGATTTCCAAATGCCCGGAATCACCGGCGGCGAACTTTGCCAACGGATTCGCCAAGAGGAGCGACTGGCACAACTCCCGGTAATCCTCTTGACGGCCAAGGGGTTGGAACTGGATCTGTCTTGGTACAAGAACGAGTTGGGCGTGAGCGAGGTGATGGCGAAACCGTTCAGCCCTCGCGAGTTGACCCTGGCCGTGCAACAGCATCTGGCCGTCGAAACATCCGACACATAAACACACGAGGAGTGCGGCGTGATGCTCTCAACGACGTCTCGTGTCGAACTCACTCGCCGGGTCATCGCCTACTATTTCCTGTTCGCCCTGGCCACGGTTTCGTGGCTGATTGTCGGCGTGCTTTGGGTTGCCGTTTCCGTACTGGAGAATCGGGCGGAAAGCACATGGCTGAACCGGCTGGGTGAATCCACCGCCGCCGTGCGGGCCGCCGTGGTCGACCAAGAGCAAGACTTCGGGCCATTGGTCCATCGGCTTCAGTCGAAATGGGGCCTGGCCTATTGCGCCGTGGTTTCTTCGGAAGGGAAGTTCCTGGCCCATACATCACCCGAGATGGTCGGGCAGTCGCAAGTCGTTCCCACCGGAGACTTCGCCCAATGGGGTGATGCCCGGCGCACGCGATATCTTGGCCAGAAATCAGAAGTCTTTCGCGAATATGAAACGGACGTTCGACACCATGGAACGACCTGGGGGACCGTGCAGCTGGGAGTGCGAGACCCGGGCGCGTGGGAGACGGTCCTCTCGGCTGCCGAATATGCCCCGCTCGCTTTCCTTTGCCCGATGGCTGTGATGCTGTTCGGAGCGTTCACCATTCACCGGACCATTCGCCCCCTATCGGACTTGGCCGACCAGTTGAAGCATGTGGCCCACGTACCAACCATTTCAAAGGACGACTTGCACCCGGTTGCTGCGAAGGAACCGATCGGCGCCGGCTGGAACCGGTTGGTGGAATCGTTTGCCGCCGGCGGGCAACAGGCCACGCTGGACGATCGGCTCGATCAGGCCCTGGAAGGCTATCGGCAACAGAAGTCGCAGCAGATCCTCAACAGCCTGCCGGACGGCATTGCGGTTACCGACGAAACGGGCCTGATGACTTTCGCCAACAAATCGCTGCTCGGTCTGCTCGGATTGGGTAGCTCAGAGGAGACCATCAGCGGCAAAACCATGGAGGAGTGTCTGGAAATCGAATCGGCCGGCACCGTGGCCGAACCGCTCTTGGACCCGAATTCCCGCGGGCGGTCGGTGGTCGTCGAAATTGGGCGATCCGGCGACATGTCGCAAGGTGTCTTGCGCGTGGCTCGCTTGCCACAGGTTGCTTCCTCCGGCAACTCCTCGGGAGGACACGTCTGGTCGGTTCGCGACGTCACGCAACAGAAGCTGGCCAACCAGATGCGCGACCAGTTCGTCAATGCGGCCACCCACGAACTACGCACGCCGCTGTCGAACATCAAGGCCTACGCCGAGACCCTGGCACTGAGCGACTCCATGGATGTCGAACAGCAGAAGATGTTTTGCAACACGATCAACGACGAGGTCTCGCGTTTGGCCCGCTTCGTCGACGACCTGTTGCATCTGAGCCGTATGGAAGCCGGCTCCACGGCGCTGAACCTTCAGGTAACCGACATGGAGCGCCTGTTTGCCGATGTGATCGACAAGGCCCGGCCGCAAATGACCCAAAAACAGATGACGTTCGAGACGCAGCTTCCCGCGAAGTTGCCCGAGTTGAACGTCGACAAGGACAAGATCACCGTAGCGTTGGTCAATCTGTTGGGAAACGCCGCCAAGTATACGCCCGAGGGAGGCCGCGTCGAAATGCGAGTGGAAGCTACCGACGCCATGCTGCAAATCGACGTGGAAGACACGGGTATCGGGATCTCGGTCGAGGAACTCCCCAAGGTGCTGGACAAGTTCTTCCGCAGTTCCGACCCTCGGGTGAGCGAGCAGGTTGGCAGCGGGTTGGGGCTGTCGCTGACGCATGAGATCATTCGGCTTCACGGCGGGAAGCTGTCCGTGCATAGCGAATTGAACAAGGGATCCAAGTTTACCGCCACCCTGCCCATTGCCGCGAAGTAGATGCCATGTTCGAGAGGACCACACAAGGCGCCGTGGACGTTGTGGCGGGAGAATGCCCGCTCAACGCCGAACACGTCGAGGAGGCGGCCGGTGTGCTCAAGGAGTGTTCGACCAACGGCCAGCCACAAGTCGTCTTGGATCTGACCGCCGTTCCGTTGGTCGACAGCGAGGGACTCGAACTGCTGCTGAATTTCAAGGAAGAATATCAGCAACTCGGCGGAGCATTGAAGCTGGCGGCGCCGAATCCCCTGTGTGCCGATATTCTGGAGATCACCGGGCTGGGCGCCGACTTCGAGGTCTTCGGCGAAGTGCTCTCGGCGGTGGGGAGTTTTGTGCGATGAGCAACGCAACCCTCGATGCCGGACCCACTGCCGCTCTGCCGCCCGACATCAACACCGGCGGCGTGGGGAAGTTGCTGGCCGGTGCAAAAGCTTCCGGCGCCTTTGCCATGCTCGGCGAACAGTTGCTCTCGGCCGGCGTGCTCAACGCGGATCAACTCGAAGAAGCACTACGCCGCCAAGGCGATATGGGCCTGAAACTGGGAGAGGTGCTCATCGAGCTGGGGTTCGTCAGCGAGGAACAACTCCTTCCTTACGTGCAGCGGCGGCTGAACGTTCCGGCCGTGCGACTCCGCGACGGCATCGTCGACCCGTCGGTCGTTCATCTGGTTCCTCGCGACACGGCCGAAGCATTGAATGTGCTGGTGCTGTTCCGCGTGCGCGACACGCTCACGCTGGCCATGGCCGAACCCCAGAATCTACAACAGATCGACCAGATCGAGCGGATCACCAACCTCCGCGTGCGGCCCGTGTTCGCCAACCGAAGCAGCATTCAGCGGATGATCCAGCGCTGCTACCAGGAAGGATTCCAAGTCGACACGGTCACGGCCGATCTGGACGAATCGGCCGTGGAGATCTCCGAAGACGTGGTCGACGTCGACTTGCACTTCGCCGACACGGCCGACGGCGGCAGCCCGATCATCAATCTGGTGAACTATCTGATCATGCAATCGCTCCGCCAAGGGGCCAGCGACATCCATATCGAACCGGGCCGGCAACATACGATCGTGCGCCTTCGCGTGGACGGGCAGTTGCGCGAAGTCCTGCGGCCAAGGCGCGACCTGCACCCGGCCATCATCTCGCGGATCAAAGTCATCGCGAAGATGGACATCGCCGAGCACCGCGTCCCCCAGGACGGTCGTGTTCATGTCGTCGTCGAAGGACGCGAGGTCGACTTGCGAATCTCCAGCTTGCCGACCGTGTTGGGTGAGAAGATCGTGATTCGTGTGCTGGATCGCGGGCGATTGACCTTCGATCTCAACAAGCTGGGGTTCCCCAATGACATCCTCGACCCGTTCAAGAGGTTGCTGGCCAAGCCGTATGGTCTGCTGCTGGTAACCGGCCCGACCGGCAGCGGCAAGACGACCACCTTGTACTCCGCCATCGAGTTGATCAAATCGGTCCACCGCAACATCGTGACCGTCGAGGACCCGGTCGAGTATCAATTGGAACTGATCAATCAGGTGCTGGTCGACGAGGCGGCGTCGCTGACGTTTCCCCGCGTGTTGCGGTCGATTCTTCGTCAGGATCCCGACATCATCATGGTGGGTGAAATCCGCGATCCCGAAACGGCCAACGTGGCCGTCCAGGCCGCACTGACCGGGCATCTGGTCCTGAGCACTCTGCACACGAACGACGCCGCGGGGGCCGTCACCCGATTGCTCGACATGGGTCTGGCCGATTACAAGCTGGCCGCCGCGTTGGTCGGCGTGGTCGCCCAGCGACTGCTGCGAAACATCTGTCCGGAATGCAAAACGCCCTACTATCCGCCCGCCGAAGTGCTCGAAATGATTCACTACGAGGGCGACCAGCGACGGTCGTTCGTTCGCGGAACGGGGTGCGAACTGTGCTACGACACGGGCTTCCAAGGACGGACCGGAGTCTACGAATTGCTGGTCTGCGACGATGCCATCCGGCGGCTGATCGTGCGCGACGGAACGCAGGGCGCGATCCGCGAACAAATGAAGAAGAGTGGAGCGACAACCCTCTTCGATGGCGCCATTCGGTTGGCCGACGCCGGGCAAACCAGCCTCGACGAAGCCATGCGCGTGGCCTTCTTCGAATGAGTATTACCTAGGAATCGTACAAATGGACTATCAATACACGGCCAAGGCGTCGACCGGAGAGACCGTCACGGGGTTGCTCGATGCGCCTACGCCGGATGCCGCCTATGAGGAACTTCGCGAGCAGCACCTTTCCGTGCTCTCGATGAAACCGGCCGCCGGCGCGCGCGGTTCGTTCGGCGGCAAACAGAAAATGCGCGGACGTTCGCGAGTTTCCAAACACGACCTGCTCACGCTCACTTCGCAATTGGCCATCATGACCCGGGCCGGAGTTGATTTGGCCAGTTCGTTGGGTAACCTCGCCGATCAATGCACGCATCCGGGACTCAAGGCGATCCTCGACGACATCTACGAACAAGTGCTGTCGGGAAAAGCGGTCTCGGTCGCCTTGCAAGAATACCGATCTGTTTTCGGCAACAGCTACATTGCCGGGATGGCCGCCGCCGAAGCCTCCGGGCAACTGCCCGAGGTCCTCGACCGATTGGCCATGCTCCTGCGAACCGACCTGCGAATGCGGAGCACGCTACGGACCCTGCTGGCCTACCCGATCGTGCTGGCGTCGATCTCCGTGCTGGTGCTCGCCGCGTTGGTCTTCTTCGTCCTGCCGCAGTTTGCCGGCGTTTTCAAGCAGCTCGACATCGATTTGCCGGCCATTACCCGGCTGTTGATCGCCGTATCCACCGAACTTCGCGGTCGCTTTTGGCTCTGGGGCGGACTGGCCGCCGTCGCACTGGCCGGGTTGTTGTCGCTCGTTTTCACGCAAGCCGGGCGGCGACGCCTCGATACCTTGCTCTTGAACGTCGTCATGGTCCGCGATGTCACCCGAGCTCTGTTGATCGGCCGAGCCTTTCGATTGCTCAGCACAATGCTCGAAAGCGGCGTGCCATTGCTCGACGGGCTGCGGCTGACGCGGTCGTCCATCAGCAATTCCCTGATGAGGGAAATGTTCGACACACTTGAGGAAGAGGTCGTCAACGGTCGCGGGCTGGCCAACACGTTTCTCAGCAGCCCCTTCGTACCGCCGGCGGCCGCGCAGATGATCGCCACCGCCGAACGCACCGGCACCTTGGCCACCGTGACCCGGCTGATGGGTGATTTCTACGAAGAAGAAGGCGAGACACGGCTACGTGAATTGGCCACGGTCCTGGAGCCGATCATTATCGTCGTGATGGGCGTCATCGTGGCGTTCGTCGTCATGTCGGTCATGCTGCCAGTTTTCGATTTCGCCACCGCCGCAAGGTGACCACTTTGGAGGACAAAAGATGAAAACGAACCAATCACGAATCAAACGAAGTCTCTTACTAGCGGCGCTGATGGCGGGTTGCTTCTGGGTGGGAGCCGAGCTTCGAGCGGCGGCATCCGCCCGGGCTGATACGCGGACAGGTCCGCCTAAGGAACATTTCCAAAGCGGCAGCGAACGCAGCCTACCCATCCTCAAAGAGATTTCCGCAACCCTAAAACGAATCGACGCAAGACTAGCCAACATCGAAAAGGCCGCCCGAGAGAAGTA
>CAYYOX010000001.1:9221-12173 GCA_964473065.1 uncultured Planctomycetaceae bacterium
TAAAACGAATCGACGCAAGACTAGCCAACATCGAAAAGGCCGCCCGAGAGAAGTAGAAGTAACTGTGACACTTTGCTCCAACGGCCTACTAAGATAGATATCCCCAAGACAACAAACCTATGATCGGCAACCGCAAAAGAGGCTGGATCGGCATCGAGCTGGGTACGCATAGCGTGCGGCTGGCTCAGGCGGATCGCGCTACGGGTCGGCTGCGAATTGCCGCCTCCGCCGTAGTTCGACGAGCGGGCGCCGAGGATACGCTTGACGACGACCACGGGACCGGTTGGAAAGGCTTATCCCGGGAGTTGGCCGCGGCGATCGAGATGAATCCCGACTTTGCCGGCCGAAAAGTTGCTTGCGTCTTGCCCATGCAGCAAACGCCCGTTAGCACCGTGGACGTGCCGGCCGGCGGCGTCGTGCCGCGTCGGACCCTGGTTGCGGGCGAGGCGAAGTCCTTGTTTGCCCGCGAAAAGCAGGCCCCCGTATTCGACTTTTGGGAAGAGGATCCGAAGCTGACGGGTAGTGCCCCCGCCGGGAAAAAGGTCAACGTGCTGGCGGCCTCGCACGGTACGGTCACCGAAGCCCTCGAAGCGCTCCGCGGCGCCGGGCTGACCTGCGAGGTTCTCGACGGGTTGCCGTTCGTGCTGGCTCGCGCCGTGGGGCTGGCCTACGGCCATGCGTCGGGCGGGCCGATCGCTGCGGTCCATTGGGGATGCGCCAGCGGAACATTCTGCATCGTGGTCGACGGAAAGCCGGTCTTTACACGACATCTTCGCAACTGCGGTTTCAGCCAGATCGTGCGGCGCGCCGGCGAGGCACTCGGTCTGTCGGCGGCGGAAGCGGCGGAATTGCTCAGTGAATATGGCCTGCCGGAGCCGAACTGCCGCGAGGGTCGCCGCAAGGAAATTCAAGACGTCATCGCCGAGATTGCGACCGGACCGCTTAGCGAAGTGGCCAAGGAACTGACCAAGACGATCTCCTTCTTGCAGATGCAGTACCCCAAAGTCCTTCCGCAACGTCTCTGCCTCTTCGGCGACGGCGCCACGCTGGCGAATGTTACGCCGTTGCTTGCCGAGAAGGTGGGATTGCCGACCGACGTATGGCGGCTGCCGGACGAGGAAGACCAGGCGAGTCTGCCGCCTCAGACTAACCAACTAGGGGCGGCCGTCGCCCTCTCAACCTTGGCATGGATATAATGAAAGACTTCATCAACCTCTTGCCGCTGGAATATCGCCGACGCGTGCTCGTGCGACGTCGCTTGGTGCTATGGGCCGGCATTTGGGCCGTGAGTCTGGTGGCGGCCGTTGGCATCTCGGTGTCGAAACACGCTGCCTACCGCGAAGTGCGCCGCACCATGGAGGCCGCCGAACGCGCCTATCGGCCACTGGAACAACTCACGCGGCAGTGCACAACCATGCAGAAGGAACTCGATCAACTGCACGCGAAGGGCACGCTGCTGGGCCAATTGCGAGACGAACGCCCCCTGCTGACGTTGGTCGGCGTAGCAAGCCAAAGCGCCCGGCAATGTCGCCGCCGGCTCGTGATTCGCGACTTGCTCTTCGAGCGAAACACTGCCCAGACGAACAATGAAACGCCCGCGGCGGCCTCCACGCCTTGGGCCTCCGTCACCTTCAAGGGCGACGCCAAGGACAATCTCTCGGTGGCTACCTTCGTGGTCGGGCTGCGAGACAGCGGGTTGTTTCGCCGCGTGGAATTGAAATCGTCGCTCGGCACGAAATCCGACGACGACGAGAAGTCCCGATCCTACTCCCTGAAATGTGACATTTGACCGACAGGCCCGCCATGGACACAAACGATCCGAATCGCAAATTGACAATGCTGAGCTGGTGGCTGCACGGGCTGGGAGCAACCGTCGTGCTGGTCGTGGCCCTCTTGACTTGGGCAGTCGCGTGTCGCCCGATCAATAACGGGATCGTGGCTGGCGCCTACCGTGTCGGGCAGCTCGACAAGCTCCTGAAGACAAGGCCCCGTCAAAAAGCGCTCTACGAGCGACTGGGCAAGCAGCTAACCGAAGCCCGAGAACAGGCCGAGATGCTCAACGATCGGGTTCCCGAGGAGCCGCAAGAGGCCGTCTTCCTGGCCCAAGTCTCCAAGTTGGCCAACGACGTGGGCCTATCGATCCAAGACTACCGGCCCGGTGCGATAAAACGCGACGACTCGCACTCGACGATGCGCGTCGATCTGATTTGCCGGGGTCGCTACTCGGCCATCTGCAAGTTCCTCGACGGGTTACCCACTCTGCCGCGACACTCGACCGTCGTTCGGCTGCAAATCACTTCCGAGGGAGATCAAGCCGAGTATTCGGCAGACGTTTCGCTCGAACTCTACTTCGCGGCAGGTCAGCAACACGACTCAAAGACCAAGAAACCGAACAATGCCTAATTCACAACAAACATCGAAAGTGGGCGCTACGCCGGGCAAGCTCGTGCTGATGGGCGTACTGGCCGTGGTGTTCGTCGTCGTGTTGATCGTTCAGTTCGGCGGTGATTCGTCGGCCGAGCCGTCCGCCGCACTCGGGTCTGAAACATCGCCTCCGCTGCAGAATCCGGTCGTCACCGAAAGACGCCCGACCGCCAAACCGGATGAGGCGCCCACGCCATGGCCCGTGTTGCAATGCGCCGAAGTGATCGGCTACGATCCGTTTTCCACGCCGTCAACGCTCGCCGACGATAGCGCCTCGTCGCAAGATATCGCGCACAACTCGCCAGATGCCGATCGCAAGGCACGCCAAGAACAAACGCTCAAGGAACTGCAAAGCCAGGGCGTCAAGGCCGTCTACGGCGGCGGCCCGCAAGGAATGATCGCCGTGGTCGGATCCGAAACGGTCCGCATCGGCGACAAACTCGGCGGGTTCCGCGTCGTGGCCATCGGACCCGACGGAATCTCGCTCGAACCGGTCGAGCAGCCGTAGTGAACCCGAGAATCTTTAGG
>CAYYOX010000001.1:12183-17800 GCA_964473065.1 uncultured Planctomycetaceae bacterium
CGAGCAACCGTAGTTAGCTAAGAATCTTTAGGAGTTAGTCATGCCTCGCCACTTACAAGTGCCGCCAGAACTCGAACATCTAATCGAGAAACGCGAGATCGCCAAGCGTCGAGAAGTCCAGCGCCGCAACGGCCATGACCGCCGCGACGATGACGACAGCGAAGACCTTCCGCCGGTCAGTGCGATCGAGGAGGAGCGGCGTTCGGGAACCGATCGCAGGGAAGAGTCGCCGCGCAGAACCACCTCCCGCCGCAAGACCGACCCACCAATCTCGGAGTGATACTCCATGCGGGGTGCCACGGGTGGCTTGCCCACCAGTGCTACTTGCAACAACGGGACTGCACGGGTGGGCAAGCCACCCGTGGCACGCGCGCGACCAACGGTCGCGGCTTTATATAGTTCGCGACCAACGGTCGCGGCTTTATAACGCCCCAAAGGTTGCCATCAGTCGATCGACGGCCCGAAGGTTGTTGGCGATATCCCAGCCTTGAACCTTCCGGTTTCCGTCGCTCTCGTCTAGGAACAGGTCGGCCAGTGCCACGTCGAGGTTCGTCAACAAGGGGGCCGCGGTCGTGTTGTCCTTGTTCACGAGGATTGCCGTGCCGCTGCTGTCTGCCGGAAGATCCCCATCGTGGTTTTCGCCCGAGCTGTAGGCGAGATTTCCACTGACCGTATCGACCGTGAACGTGACGCTATCGCCGTTGGAGATGGAGCCCGTGCTGAACGTGACGCTCCCATCGCTGCCGGTTGTGCCAGAAGCCGCGCCGCCGAACGAACCGCTCCACGTGCCGGTAACTATGGCGTTGCCCAGCGGTGACTCCGTGTCATCGTGAATCAACACGGTCACGAAGGCTTGCCACTTCTTGCCCTTGAGCTTGGCACGGCCGTCGATGTCGCCGACGTGCATGGTGCTGGTAGCGATATTGTCGACGGTCACGCCCACGCTATCCGCCGTGACATTGCCCACGGAGTCGGCGGCCCGGGCGTTGATCGTGTGGCTGCCTTCGGCCACCGCAGTCGTGTCCCAGGCGGCCTCGTAGTAGGCGGTCAGGGCGTTGTAGGAAGCCGTTTGCCAGGCCGCGCCGTCGATATTCCACTCGACGACCAACGCCCCCAGAGCGTCCTCGGGATCGGTCGCGTCGATCTGAATGAGTTGGCTCCCCGAAACAGAATTTCCATCGATCGGTTGCGCCAGACTGACGGTCGGCGCGAAGTCGACCTCGCCGGGTATGGTCTCGATGTACATATGGTCAACGGAGATGGTATCCCGACTGCGGTTTCCCCTGCCACGGTCGGTATCCCGAACGCGAACATAGACTGTCCCGTTGATCGAGCCGGGCAAGGCGTAGGCCTGATACGAATTGTCATCCGACGTCTTCGTGACCGTCAGCATGTCGACATAAGTGGAATCGTCGGTCGAGTAGGCGAACACGAACTCGTCGCCGTCACTACTGGCGGTTGCGTGGGCTTCCAAGTAGAAGGTGACCGCGCTTCCCGGCGTGGCATCAAAGGTCCATTTATGTTCCAGGTAGCTGTAACGATTCTGCCGCCTTCCGCCCGACTCGCGTTCAGTGATCGACTCGTAAAGACCGTCGGACGCCCGGGTGTCGGAGTAATTGTTGGCGACGCTGCCCGCCACGTGAATATCGGACGTGGCAAGCGCCTGGACGGGCGTATTGCCCGATTGCGGCGTGGCTGATGTTTCGCCGGAGCCGGGCGATTCGTTCCCGGACGTATCCACCGCCGTGACAACATAGTAGTAGGTCGTCTCATTGACAACATTGGTGTCGGTGTATGCCGTGACGTTCAGCAGCGACCCATTGACGGGCGAATACGGTCCGCCCGACGTCTGGCTGCGATAGACGTTGTAGCCGGCCAAGTCCGACTCGCTGTTGCCGTTGAAGCTCAGGACGACCTGCCCGTCACTGGCCGTGGCCGCGAGTCCGGTCGGCGCTGCGGGCGTGAGGTTATCGATTGGGGCGGCCGAGGCCTGATTGGAATCGCCGGATTCCTGGCTCCCGTCGTAGGCCCTGATGACGTAGTAATAGGTCACGCCGTTGGTCAAGGCGGTGTCGGTATGCGAGTTGGTGCTATTATCGCCGAACGTTTGCACCAGCGCGTAAGGCCCGCTGTCAGTTGTGCCGCGGTATAGCCGTTGCCCGACCGCATCTCCCGAGGTGGAAACAGTCCAATTCAATTCGACGGCCTGACCTTGATCGGCAAGGCGGTCTGCGGCGGTCAAACTCATCGGCGGCAAGGGCGCCGCGTTGTCCGGGGTCCCCCAGGCTTCCGTCGAGTTGCCCGACTCGTTGCCCGAGGAGTCCACGGCCGTTACTACGTAGTAGTAAGTGGTTCCGTCGGTCAGTCCGGTGTCGGTGTAGGCCGAGTTGATCACGTCGGCCGCGATCTGGCTATATGAACTGCCGCTAGTTTCGCTGCGGTAGACATTGTATCCGGCCAAGTCACTGTCCGTATTGTCGGCCCAGTCCAACTCCAGCACCCCGCCGAGGTTGACGGGCACGTTCACTGCGAGTCCCACCGGTGCGGCGGGCGGGGTAGTGTCGCTGATCGGCGGCCGGTCCCAACCAACCAGTTGGATCGCGTCGATCGCTTCCCAGTCGTTCATGACATGATAGGAGTTGACGGTAACCTTCAGGGCATCCACGAAGAAGCCGGTCTGCGGCCAAGAAACTGCGAAATCCACGGGCGAGCCAGGTAGGCTGGGATCCGTGCCGGACCAGACCGTGTGCAGCGTGCTCGTGCCGGCTTCCCGGACCTCGATGCGCGTGACGAATCCGTTGCCGTAAGTCTCGCGGACCGTGGCGCCGGTGGCCAGCACGGGCGTGGCGTAACCTAGGGTCAAGTACTCCACACCGTTGCCGTCCGCGGTCGAGGCTTCCCAGGCGGTCTCGATATCGCCGTATTGGAACGTATCCGGCGCGCCGAGGGCCTGGATCGCTTGCCAGGCGCCCGGATTGAACGGGTCGTACCATTGCGTGCTGAAACCGACGACGGTGGCGGCCCATTGGCTGATCAACTGCGGCTCGTCGTCGGTAACTCGCAACGTGTCGTGCCCGTCGAGAAGCCCGGCGGCCGTGGCCGTGATTGTGACCGTTTGCGTCTCGTCCGAGAGGCTGTCGTCGACGCCGTTGATTACAAAAGTGACCGAGGACGCATCGGCCGGGATGGTAACCGTCGCGGGGACGATGGCCTCGGTCGTGTCGCTGCTGGCCAGAGCCACGCTCAGCGGCGCCCCGAGATCGGTGTTCCAGCGCGTGACCGAAGCGGTGGTGCTGCCGCCGTTTTCGCTAATCTCCGCTGGGCCAATCGAAATCGATAATCGTGGATCGGAAGGAATGTTCGCCAAGGCCAGGTCCGCCTGAATGAGACCGTAGCCCGTGTTGAAGTCGAAACCGGCGACGTCCATGTCGATGGCGGTACTTTCCAAGGTCGAATAGACATCCGCCGGTGAGAGGGACGGGTTGAGTTGAAGCATCAAAGCGGCCACGGCAGCCGCGTGGGGCGCGGCGGCCGAGGTGCCGTAGAAGTTCGGGTAGCCGTCGCCGTCGGTGTCATTCCCTTGCGGGAAGAACGAGGTGTTTGTGCCGTCGGGGGCCACGATCCCGGGTTTCTCGCGAATTTCCGGAGTCGCCAGCCGGTTGCCGGCCGTGTCGAAGAGGATCGGCGTGCCGCCGGCCGACGAGAACGACTCCAACAGCGGCGGATCTTGGCCGAACGCGGGCGTATCGCCGTAGAACGCCGCGCCCACGGCTTCCGCCCCTGCCGCATTGGCGTGTCCGAACGTCGTGCTGCTGTCGGTGTTGTATTCGTTCAACATGGTCGGCGAGAATCCGGTGTCGAACGTCACAAACTTCATTAGCCCGGGATCGGGACCGCCGTAGTTGGCGATTATAAGGCTGAACTGGCCGAACAGATCGACGTTGTTGGTGAACTGCAGGACCTCCATGGGATCGCCGCCGATGTTCCGCGTGATACTCTGCGCGTAGACGCTGGTCCCGTCGGGGCTGGTGAGATAGATGTCCAAGTCGTTCGTTGACCCGGCCCCGCCGCTGACGGAGAAGAACGGCTCGTCCCATTGGAAGCTCATCAGAAAACCGCTGAAGAACGGCACGTAGATGCTTTGAAGAGGATCTACGCCTGGCGTGGGGTCGAAGTCGTGGAGCATACCTCGTTGTTGGCCGTCGACCTGTAGCGAGATACCGCTGTCGACGAAGGCCGACTCGTAGCTGTTGCGATCGGAATTGCCGGCCGAGGAGAAATAGGAGATTCCGCCGGCCTCCACCGTATCCACGGCCTGGGCGATCACGCCGTCCTGGAACATCGGTTCTTCGAGGTATATTATGTCGTCCACGATCACGTCGGCTCCGGCGCCGGCCAGGGCCAAGATGCCGTTGGCGAAGTCGACCTCGGTGCTATAGGCGGTATGGAATGCCATCTCGGCGCCCGGCGCCACGTCGTGGATGAGCTGCATCATCCCGCGGCCTTCGTCGGTGCTGCCGGGGTAGTCGGCCATGACGTTGATGCCCGCCGGAAGATCACCGCTGGCGATGTCTGCCGCATAGCTGCCGACGCCGCTTGTGTTGAAACTATTCGAAAGCACACCGACCGTCACGCCGCTGCCGTCGATGCCGAATTGGGCGCGAGCCAGATCGGCGTTCATGGCCGCATCGCCTTGGCTGTCGGTTACCCCGACGTTGGTCCACGGCCGCAAGGCCGCGGAGGCAAGTTGAAGGCTATCGAGTTCGGCCAACTCGTCGACCGCATCCAACGCAATCCGCCCCGAGATGCGCGAACCCCAGGTGGAACTCTCTTGGAAACCGAGCGACTGCAGATCCCCCAGCAAGGCATCGGCATCGCCGGAAGCAACGGCGTTGATCTGAATCAGTCCGTCGGACACTTGCACGAGCGAATTGGCCGGCTGAAATCCGGGCAGTTCCGCTTGGCTCAGGTAGGTTCCATAGTGCTCGAAGGTTGAAGCCAGCATGTTGCTGAGCTTACCCATCGGACCCGTTTTCGGGGTAGAGAAAATCCCCTCGGCCAATGTCGATTGTAACACGCCATCGGAAGCGACATCTGGGAGTCGGACATCTTCCGCCTGAAACGAAACCGCACTTAGCAGGCGGCGGTCCTCGAGCGGTTCCAGGCTAAGACGTAATCGACGACGCTGACGTGGAATGTTGCGGCGTCGGGCCATGAAGCGATCGATGAATTGCTCATAAGACATGGTGGCATCCTCAGGGAAGTAGATGAGCGAGCGAGCAGCTTGGATTCGAGCCGGCAGAAGCCGTCATTACTGTCTATTATAAACAGCGTCGGGCCACAGACAAGCAAATTGCGCGACATACTGTCGTAGCTACGTTCGCCAGAACGTGGGGCGTGCCAGAGGGTTACGACCACGTTCTGGCGAACGTAGCTACAAACCCATGAGAAATCCGGCTTGGATAACGGTGAAAACCCGACTCGAAATCAACCCAGCGGCGGCGTGGGGATGACTTCCGGCGGCACGAACTGGTGGTCGGCGGGCATGAGTGCCGGCGGCATCACCACCGGGATGCAGCTCTCCAACGGCGACCACAGCGAGCAGCAGCCAGAGTCG
>CAYYOX010000001.1:17810-36435 GCA_964473065.1 uncultured Planctomycetaceae bacterium
CCTCTTGGACGGTCAGTTCGGTAGTCTCGGCGCCATCGCCGGAACTGCGGGCCTGGGCCAGATGGACACTGTCGGGCAGAACTTGAACGGCAACGATTTCCGGCACGGTACTCTCCTAGGGGTCAGTCCGCCGCCAGAGGGTGAAAAGCTGTCCCCCGCTGCGGCGCTCGACGACCATGATCATTCTTGCGGTCTGCTTGCGGCCCGTCGGCCCGGGCATTTCGCCGAACTCGTTCAAGCGGTGCTCGGTCGCCGTGGCGGTGACGGTGTAGTCGTCGCCGATGAGCAGCGAGCTGGTGATCGACCAGTTCCCCGATCCATCCGCCGTGGTGGTGCCGACCGACGTCGTGCCAACGAAGACCTCGACCGTCGCATCGGCCTCTGCAGTACCGATGATCTCCGGCGTGTCGTCGTCGGTGGTGTCTTGTGCGGGCAGTTCGGTGTGCTGATTGTTTTCGCCGCTGGAGACTTCCGGCTTGACGGTCATGACGACGTGATTGTCTCGCGTAATTCGCGGAGTAACTCGCAGCACGACCCCCACGTCGAGAAATTCGACGCTTTCCATGGTGCTGGTCTGGGTGGTCGTCGTGACGCGGAAACCCAACTGCTCGCCGATCTGAATCCGTGCTTCCTGACCGTTCAGCGCCAGCACCTTCGGCGTCGCCAACGTCTTGGCGTCGTTGGTCGTCTCCAGAGCCTCCAGCAGCAAGTTCAACTCGCCGGCTGCAATGTTGAACAGGAAGGCGGGCGAAGCGCCGGCGTCGGCAAAACCGGCCGTCTTCAATGTGACCTCGGGAGTCCCCAGCTTCTTGAGATACTCGAAGTTGACCCCATGCTTCGCGTCGTCCTGCAACTCGACGCTCAGAATGTGCACCTCGATCAGCACTTGCCGAGGCGGCTGGTCGATCTGTTGAATATACTGTTCGATCCGGGCAAGGTACTCCGGAAGGTCCTCGACGACGATCGTTTCCTGAGTCTTTCGGTTGTCCGTGTCCGTGCTCGAGGTGGCAAACGACTGGCCTGCGGCGGAAACCAGTCCCTTGACGACCAGATCGACGTCTACGGCCGAAACGTAGTCCAGCGGAAATACGCGGAGCTGTCGGCCTTGGGCTTGCGGCGTCAACTTGCGATCGGCCGAAAGGGTCGTCACGATCAGCACGTTATCCTGTCGCGTCCAGGTGCATCCGGCGGCCGAGAGGATTTGCGTCAGCGCCTGCTCGAACGGTATGTCATGCAGCGTAATGGAAACTCGCGCCGTGATGTCCTCGGCCGAGATAATGTTTAACCCCTGGTTTCGGGCTAACGCGCTGAGGACTTCGTTCAAGGGTGCGTCAGGCACGACAATCGATACGCGGCCGTTTCTCGGGTCAACCTGGACTGAGCCCGGCGGCAGTGTGCTGGTGATGGGGATTCTGACGGTTGAATCCGCTGGCTCGGCGTTGGCCGATTCAGGCTGAACAATGGAAAGCTCCGAGTCGGGTGAACCGGGTCGCCGAACATTCGCGGGCGCAGGCCCGTTCGAGGAGGGCGACATCGGTTTCGGCCCAACGATTTGTCGGACTGGCCGGACTTGCGGATCCCAGATGTAAGTATGATTCCGCGGCACAATGGGCCGGGCCTGGGGTAAAGGGCGAGTATTGACCATCTCCAGCGGGGGAAGACGGCGAGGAGTTTCCGATCGCGGTTGCGCCTGCCGTCGCACCGGCCCGGCGGGACGTTGAAGGCTGGGCCTCTGGGCATCAGCCAGACTGGACCAGGCGACCAACACCACGGTCACGGCAAGCAGCGCCCAGAAAGCCCTGCGGCGTTTGGCAATGCTTGACCGCTTCCGCGGATCGCTTTTTCGCCAGGATTCGTTCATCGGCCGTCGGTCGTGCAAAGAGTCCTCTCGTGCGGCAAATAGGGGCTGTGCAACGAAAAGGTGGCAGGCGCCGTTTGTGTGAAGCACCCTCCGGGCCGTTCCGGCAAAAGGAGCCTGTCACCTTTTCGTGGCAGGATTTCGGCAACACGGCACTAGTATTTCAGCCGGGCATCCACACGTCTTCGCTTCCAATCGACACGATACAATCGGAAACTTTGGAATTCTTTCCCTGACTGCCACAAACGACGCATGTCCCCCAGATTGTCGCCAGATGCTTACACTTGATTCGGCTCGGCTGCAAAAGCTTCCTATGTACCGCAGTTTGCCAATTTTCCCGGGTGACGTATTGTTGTAAAGCCGGGGCACCCTTGATGTTACACACGTTCGAGCCTGCAGAAGGCCATTGCACGAAGGACTTGCTATGCACGCAGATTCCCGATCTTCCGTTGGATCGGTCCCGACAGACGATTCTTTGGCAGACGATTTCGTGGCTGCCGCCGAAAAAGCATTAAGCGATGCCTTTGGCGTACAGTTCGAGTTCTGGGTATCAGGTTCTCCATGGACCCGCTGGCCGGCAACATCCAACGGCGAGTCGATTTGTGAAGACGCGTCATTGCTTGAGATTCTTGAAGCGGCCTGGGGCGAACCCGAGACGCCGCTGATTCGCGAGCAACCGGACGGACGGCATCTGGTGGCCGTTTGCTGCCGGGATGCGAGCGGCGACGGTGTGGTCGGCGTGGGAACCGTCTCGGCCCAATCGCCACAGTGGCTCGATCGACTTGCCCGTTGTGCCGGACGTCAGATGCAACTCGAACAGACACTCGACTTGCGAGAAGGGGATCTGGAAAGCTGCGCCAAACAGATCAGTTCGGATTTCGAGGCCTTGACCTATTTGCAAGGTTTGGCCGAACATATCGAGGTGTGCGACATTTCCCGGTCGGCGGCCGACGTGGCCGGATCGGTGATTCCCTTGCTGCGAGACCTGCTGAACGCCGAGGCACTCGTATTTGTCGAGCCGGAGGAGAGGTCCGGCGGTCCCCGTCGGGGCACTTTGCAGGTCGGATCGGTTGCCATCTGGGCGGGGCGTCGTGTGATTGATGAGTCGACATGCCTCGAGCTGATAGATCGACTCAAGGAGGCCGCCGCTTCGCAGCCAGTGGTTGAGAACCACCTTTCGCGGAATTCGCAAGGTTCCTATCCGGAAGGTATCGAGAGCTTTTTGTTGACGTCGGCCTCGACCAGCGACGCCTGCGTGGGTTGGCTGCTGGCGTTGAATTGCCAAAGAGCGATGCACAACGAGGCGGTGCCGGCAAGCGACGGGCGGTGGGACTCGAGCGATTACGAATTCGGCACGGTCGAGGCGGGTCTAGCTTCCTCGGCGGGGATCATGTTGGCCACGCATCAGCGAAACGTCGAGCTATTCCAGGACAAGGAGCGGCTGCTGATCGGCATCCTCCGTGCGTTGGTCAACGCGGTCGATGCGAAGGATTCCTACACCTGCGGCCACAGCGATCGCGTCGCCCTGATTGCACAGCGGCTTGGACAAGAACTGGGACTGGAGAACCGCGAGTGCGAGGAACTCTTCCTGGCCGGATTGTTGCACGACATCGGCAAGATCGGCGTACCCGACCGCGTGTTGTTGAAGCCCGGGAAACTCACCGAAGACGAGTTTGGACTACTGAAAGAGCATCCCGAACGAGGCCGCCGGATTCTCAAGCACTTGGATCACCTCAGTTATGCCTTGCCGGGCGTGTTGCATCATCACGAACATTACGACGGCAAAGGATACCCTTCGGGCTTGGTCGGGGACAAGATCCCGCTGATTGCGAGGATCATCGCCGTGGCCGACGCCTACGACGCGATGAGCAGCAACCGGCCCTATCGAGAAGCCATGCCCGAGGAGAAGGTCGAAACGATCCTCCGCTGCGGCGCGGGAACGCAATGGGACGATCGAGTGATGGAAGCGTTCTTTAGTGTGTTACCCGACATTCGGGCCCTGTGTGCCGAATCGGAGTCCCATACGCGTGAGTTATTGGCCCTGGGAGACGACTCGGGCGATGGCGGGAGTCCGCTGGTTGCGACCGACGCGATCACTACCTCAGTCAATGCGACCCAAGCCCAGTAACGGCATGTCGATGATGAACAGCTCCGATCGCAAACATGGTGTCGCAACGGCCCGTCGAGGTTGTCGGCGGCGACGTGTCGGCGGTTTCACCTTGATCGAACTGATCATTGTGGTCATGGTGATGGGGATCCTCACGGCGGTGGCCGTTCCTCGCTTCGCCGAGATGTTGTCCTACCATCGGGTCGAATCGGCG
Source organism: uncultured Planctomycetaceae bacterium (assembly GCA_964473065.1). Lineage (GTDB taxonomy): Bacteria > Planctomycetota > Planctomycetia > Pirellulales > Thermoguttaceae > CAYYOX01. The sequence continues at coordinate 21,990 of CAYYOX010000001.1, forward strand.
GCCGGGCGCGTCAAGGCCGATCTGACGTTGGCCCGCCGACAAGCCCTAAGTTCGAGCGCCGACGTCAACGTATTCTTTTACATCGGAGCGAACTGGTACATGCTCTCCGAAGACGTGAAGGGCCTCGTCGCTTCGCCCAATGGATACCGGGTTTACCTGGCGAAGCCGCCGTATGAAGTGTCGATAGTCAGTGCCCAGTTCGGGAACTCTACGGCGGCAGTCTTCAACGGCTACGGCGTCCCGGCCGAGGGTGGGCAGGTCGTTGTCGCCTCGGGTGGATACGCGAGAACGATCAACTTGGACGGACAAACGGGCGAGGCCACGATCCAATGAACCGCAGCAGCCGACGGCAACTCCCTGCGAAATCCTGCGGGCCACGGCGTGGCGGACATACGCTGCTGGAATTGGTCGTCAGCGTGACGGCCGGTTCGTTGCTGTTGGCCGGCCTGGGGTCGACGATGTATATCGCCACCCGAACGGCCAACACGACCAGACCCACGCAGCAGGTGATCGTGGCCGCAACCGTCGTCAGCAGCATCGTCGACGAACTGACCTACACCACGTTCGTGCGCGAGCGATCGGAGGCAACGATCGAGTTTTTGGTAAGCGATCGCGACGGCGACGGCCAGCGCGATACGATTCGCTACGAGTGGTCGGGAGTTGCCGGTGATCCGTTGTTGCGGACGCTAAACCATGGCGAGCCGATGAGCGTTGCCGCCGACGTGCAAGAATTCGCCCTGACATACGACATCAAAGAGCAGGCCGAGGAGATCCCCACCACGCAGGAAAGCGACGAGACGCTCCTGGACAGCCACACGTCGCTGACAGACAGCCATTCAAGGATTATCAAGGAAGGGGACTGGGCAGGTCAGTATATTGGGCCGGAGTATTTCACTTCACAACTGCCCGAAGACGCGATTGATTGGAGGGTCACGAAGGTCGCATTCCAGGCCAAACAAGACGGCAGCGCGGATGGCGTCTTGGCCGTTGAAATACGCGAGGCCGGAAACGACCGGCGGCCCACCAGTACGGTCTTGGCCGAAGAAGGATTCCAAGAGGCCGATTTGGCGAGCGATTGGGCATGGAAAGAAATCCGCTTCACCGAACCGACTGCAGAGCTTGATCCGAAGGCCAATATCGCGCTGGTAATTCGATCGATCGAAGGCGGCAACGCGGCCAAGGTACGACGCGACGACCATCAGGCATTCGGCTGGCTGGAGACCTCCAACTACGGCGCTTCGTGGAAATACGAAGCGGGCCGGAAGATGTATTACAAGCTCTACGGCACGTACACCACACCCGGCCCGGATTTGACCGTTCGCCGCAAGTATCTGGCCTGCGTTCATCTCTCGCTACGATTGGGTGACGATCCGGCGTCGCGCGTCGATACGGGCGCGCCGATGCTGAACACACCCGAGTTGCTTTCCGGCTACTGGAAACTCGATTTCGACGCCGACCCGACCGCCGCGGACATCAACGGGGACGACCAAGGCGATTGGGCGCGCCGCGACGGCGAAGCATTCGATGCCGAGTTTCTCGCGGGAAGCGTATGGTCGGCCGATAGCGTTTTGGATACGAGTCCTTCGCATGACTTCGACGGCGTGACGACCGTCGACGTGCGATTCAGGAACACCAGCCTTGGCGCGGCGGATGATTTGGGCGCCGTGTTTTGGATCAACGCCGATTGGTCCGACGATGCGTCCGCCGCGCCCCTGGTGGCTGCGTTGACCTTGCAACAGAATGGAACGCAGGTCCTGACCGTTTCGCAATGGAGCGAACCCTCCGAGCTGCATTCGCTGGTGATCGTACCGGAGCTATCGGCCGACTTCGTCAGCCTTCGGTTGGTGATCGAGCCGGTCAGCAACACGGTGGCGGTCTGGGTCGATAACGTGTTTCGCGGATCGCGGACTTACACGCCCGCCGCCGGGAACGTGACGGAACATTGTGCCAGCATCTTTGCTGAGGGGAGCGGGGCCGAGTTCGATTGGATTTCCATCCGCGTCGCCGAACCCGATTAGTCCGGTATGTGAGTTATCGAGAGCGAACCGATTCAATGATGACCAGAACCTCAAACATGACATACCGCCATCCCACGGCGCGGGCCGGGTTTAGCCTGATCGAGGTGGTGATCTCGACTTTGATTACGGGCATTCTGCTGGTCGCGTCGCTGCAAACGCTGGGCGCTGCCTTGCGGGCAAGCCAATCCACCAGCCACCAAGGCCAGGCCACCCTGTTGGCCGGAGATCTGATGGCCGAAATCTTGGGGACCGGATACGTTGAATCGGACGACGATGCCACGTTCGGCCCCGAATCGGACGAACAGGACGGCACTCGGGTCGGCTTCGACGACGTCGACGACTACGACGACTGGAGCGCTTCGCCGCCGCAAACCAAGGCCGGCAAACAATTCGACTATCGCCAGTCATGGCAGCGCGAGGTGACCGTCACGCACGTCGACCCGAACGATCCCAGCCAACTGCTGTCCGACGAGGACGATCAAGGGATCAAGCTTATCACCGTAAGCGTTTCTTATAAGGGCAAGCTGCTGGTGCAACTGCAGGCCGTTCAGACCATGGCCTGGTTGGAGATGATTCCTCGGCCGGGCAACAGCGTCACGACCGGCGGCAAGCCCCTGCTGAACCGACCGCCAAACGCCGTGGCCGCGGCAGCTCCGCTTGCTACGGCGACCTACACTTCCGTCACCTTCGATGCGAGCGCATCTGTCGATCCGGACGGTGACAGCCTGACTTATTTGTGGGACTTCGGCGACGGCGTGACCTCCACAAACGAAGTTGCCAGCCATTACTACTCGTTTTCCGGAGTTTACGTTGTCACGCTGGTCGTCTCCGACGGCCGTGGCGGCGAGGCTGTCGACACGCTAAAGATTACGGTGCAATGATCAAGAATCGCGAGACAAAACGTCGAGGCAGCACCTACATCATCGTGGTGGGTACGGCGCTGATCGTCTCCGTGCTGAGCCTCTCGGCACTGACGATCCAGAGGATTCAGCGGCGCAGTTTCACCGCCACCGCCGATGCCGAGCAGGCTCGGCTGTTCGCGCAAGGGGCCATTCGCATCGGCATGTTGCGCATCGAGAACGATCCCGATTGGCGATATAGCTTCGCCAACGGCGTCTGGGAAACGACCGAAGAATACACCATCGAAGGTTTTGACCGTTCGGATGGCGACTTGGCCGACGCTACCGAAGATCCCTTGGTGCTGGTCGGCACAGGAAAAAGCGGCAAGGCGATCCAGAAAATGCAAGTCAGTCTGGCCCCGGAGAATCGGGCGCTGAGTTGTCTGGAAGTCGCCATGCACGCCGACGACAGTATCGAACTACGCTCGGCCTATATGCCTTACGCAAGTACGATCAGTTCCAACAACAGTGTGTATGAAGAAGGATTCTCGGCCATCTATTGCGATGTCGAAGCGGTCAACGGGATCGTCGGCAACGAGTTCTACGGCAAGGTGACCAACGGGATCGAACCCCGCGAAATGCCGCCCCAGAGCGTGTTCGACTACTACAAAAGCCAAGGGACGTGGATCGACATCATGGCCATCCCCCAGGCCGGTTCGCAAAACCTGCTCGTCAACAGCGGCCTGGAATTCGGAGCGACCGGCTGGTTTCCCTATTTCGGTCTGTGCCAGTTGGGCCAGACCACGCAGCAAGCCCACACCGGCGAAGCCTCGATGGCCGCGACCCAGCGTCAGGACGTGTGGGCCGGTCCCGGACAAGACGTGACCGGGATGCTGATCAACGGAGGAACCTACAGCAGTTCGGTCTGGTTGAAGCAGTATCCCTACAATTCCCCTATGATCGGCTTCCTCTGGGTCGAGACGACCATGGAGGGCAAGTGGGTAGAGATGACGCCTTGGGGTTCTTGGCCGGCGGGAGACTTCTGGCAAAACCTGACGGGAACTCGCACGGTCACTTGGGCCGGCACGCTCATTCGAGCCGAGTGGTATGCGCTCTCCGGCTACCACACCTACGACTACTACATGGATGACGCCGAGCTGCGAGAAGTCGGCCTTTCCGGTCGCTTGATCGCCCGCAAGTTGATCAGCCCGACCAGCAATCCCTTTGGCAACGAGACGAATCCCGAGGGGATCTACGTAATCGACTGCCAAGGTCAAAACATCTACATCGAGCGATCGCGCATCGTCGGCACGCTGGTGTTGTTGAACCCGGGCGCTCAGTCTTCGATCCGTGCGGCGTCGGTGAATTGGGAACCGGCAGCCGCCAACTTTCCCGCGCTGTTGGTCGACGGTAACTTCGCGATCGAGGCCACCGACACGGGCCTCAGCGAGCACTTAACCGGCACGAACTTCAATCCGCCCGGCACGCCTTACGGAGCACAAGGCGAAGATCTCGATCGGGCCGACACCTATTCGTCGCTGATCCAAGGCATCGTCTATGTTTCGGGACACCTGAGTTTCGCAAACGATCCGGGCATCTATGGCGTGGTAGTGGCCAACTCGATCGAAGTCGTCGATAGTTTCGATCTGGCCCACAACCCAAGCTATCTAAGCAATCCGCCGCCCGGATTCAGCGGGCCCGAAGAAATCAAGATCGTGCTCGAAAGTGCCACGAAAGTGGTCGATTGAGCTACTCGACGCGAACCTTCACGCGATTCTGATCCCCTTGGCTTAGGACGAACGTCTTGCTGATCGGACCCTTTCCGGCGACCGTGACGGTGATTCGGTAATCGCCGAGGAACCCGCGAAAACCGACTTCGCCGGCCGCGTTGCTCTCGGCCTCCAACTTCGTCCACCATCGTCCTTTGATCAAGCTCTTCAGTTCGTCGTAGGCCGGTTTGGGCGTCATGTCTTTTCGCAGGAACCCGGCCGGGGCGCGTTGCCAGGCGTGGTAGTCGCTGAAGTCCCACCAGGTGATCGCCTCGACTGCCGGATGGGAAAAGAGCATCGTGTAGAATCGCACCACTTCCCGGGCCTGGTAAGCTTCACCCTCGGGCGTCGAATCCCAAGGCGTCCCTTCACTGAGTTCCCAGCCCAACTTGCCGGAGAGGACCGTGGCCTCAGTGAAGTGCAACGGCACGCCGAACCGGGCAAACCGTTGGCAGACCTCCCAGATCTTCTCGGTAGGCCAAGTGCCGCCGTGCATGTGGCTTTGGATGCCGATCACGTCGTACATCCGCTTGCCGTCGTCATCAACCAATTGCTCGATCACCCGTTCGTAGGCCGGATCGGTGCGGTAGTCGTTGATCAGCAGTGTGGCTTTCGGTCCGGCTTTTCGAGCATGGTTGAAGCATTGCCGGGTGAACTCGATTTGGCCGACCTGCTTCCACATGGCCGTATGTTTCGGCGCACGGCGATCGGCGAACTCGGACCGGTCGTAGTGCGTGGCCTCGTTGACCACGTCCCAGCGATCGATCAGGCCGGGAAATCGCGAGACGCAATCCTCGATCCGTGCCATCTGCAACTGCCGGATCTGCCCCAAGTCGTCCGGCAGCCAGGGCGGATCGCCCATGTTCCAAGCCAGCGGATGACCTTTGGTTATGATACCCTGCTCTTTGCACCAGCGGGCGACCTTCTCCCGATCCTCGTGCATCGGGTTGCCTTGACGGCGTTCATAGGCCGGCCAATAGAACGGCAAGGTGGCGAAGTTCAGCAAGTCGTCGAAACGTTGCCGATACGCGGCCTCGCTCTTCTCGTCCGAGCACTTACCCCAAAGAAAGATGTTGCTGCCGAACAGAAAAGCATGCCGCGTTTGCTCGACGGTTACTTTGGCCTCGGGCAGGGGATTCCCAGCCGCATCGAGCACGACCACGGTCGCGTCGGCCTTGCGATGCTTCTCGATCCGCGCGTCGGCCCCGGCAAGAAGTTGCTCGCCGGTCGGTTCGGCAGTACAAATCGGCACGGCGGCAAGAAACAAGACCGCCACGAGACCTAATTGGGTAACCGATTGTCGTACAAAGTGAAATCTTCGCATCATGACACGACCCTCAATGGCTTTGGGAGTTTTGACTTTCCTGGCCCCACCTTATGCCCGGTAGCGCCTAGCGTCAATAAGGACGAGAATGGGCAGATGGCGGCCTCATTTTGCCATTGAGCCGGAAAAGAACCGGATTTGCGGAGAAATTTGGCAATTTGGCGATTCTGCAACGAGGCAAACCCCCTCTCTAGGGCTGTTGGTGTATCTATGAATCTCTTCAACAGGCTATAATGCGAAGCATGGCCAAACGGGCCTCTTCACGCATTCATCCGAAGTCATGGGAGACGAAAATCATGAAGAAGGTTGGGCGAACTCGTTTTTTGGCAACGTTAACAGCCGCCTGGATGCTGTTGGGGCTCTCCATGCACGGGGCCATGGCCGATCCCGAGCCGGCGCCCGGCTTCTTTTCCGGGCCGTTGCTGAACCAGTTCCTCGACGGTCCGATGTCGCATGTCGACGAGATCGTGTTTGCGGTCCGTGTACCCGGCCGAGATCATTGGTACGTCACGTTCGGCAACTACGCCAGCGATTCCCCCAGCCCCGCACAACAACTGGGCTTCAAGAAAGAAGACGGCGTCTACTGGGGCTACGGCGAAGGCGGGCGACTCTGCCGAATGAATCTGCGAACCGGGCAGTTGAACGTGATCCTCGAAGATCTCAAGGGCGGCGTCCGCGACCCGCAAGTCCACTACGACGGACAGAAGATCCTCTTCTCCTATCGCCCCGGTGGAACGCATACGTTTCACCTCTATGAAATCAATATCGACGGCAGCGGCCTGAAGCAACTGACCGATGGACCCGACGACGACATCGAGCCGACCTACTGTCCCGACGGAAGCATCGTCTTCTGCTCTTCGCGGTGTCGCCGATTCGTCAATTGTTGGCACTCGCGAGTGGCCTCGCTGTACCGTTGCGAAGGCGACGGCTCCGATCTCCGCATGTTGTCGAGCAACAACGACCACGACAACACGCCTTCCGTGCTGCCGGACGGACGGATCCTCTACATGCGTTGGGAATACGTCGATCGCAGCCAAGTCCACTTCCATCATCTTTGGACCACCAATCCCGACGGCACCGGGCTGATGACATACTTCGGCAACCTGCACGGCGGGGTCGCCATGCTCGACGCCAAGCCGATCTACGGTACCAACAAGGTCGTCTCGTCGTTCTCGCCCGGCCATGGCTTGCCGGAACACCTCGGGCGCATCGCAGTCGTCGACCCGAGCAACGGCCCGGACGATCAGTCGTTCGTCCGCTACATCAGCAAGGAGCACGATTGGAAAGACCCCTACGCGTTCACCGAAGAGTGCTTCCTGGTAGCGCACCCGCACGGCCTGTTCGTGATGAACGGCCAAGGCAATCACGAGATGTTCTACCAACTACCCGAGCCCGACCGGTTCATGCAGTGTCACGAACCCTCGCCGCTTCTGCCGCGTCCGCGCGAGCGCGTGATTCCGGCGCGTACCAACCTGAAGAAGACCACCGGCACGCTGATCCTCGAAGACATCTACAAAGGCCGTAATACGGAGGGTATGACCCGAGGTGAAATCAAAAAGCTGCTGGTGCTGAAACAGCTTCCCAAGCCGGTCAACTTCTCCGGCGGCATGGAGCCGTTGACCATTGGCGGTTCGTTCACCTTGGCCGAGATCGTGGGCACCGTGCCCGTCGAACCGGACGGATCGGCCCATATCGAATTGCCCGCTCTGCAGTCGTTGTTCTTCGTCGCCTTGGACGAAAACGACGTGGCGGTCAAACGGATGCACAGTTTCGTCGTGCTTCAGCCGGGCGAAGTTACCGGTTGCGTGGGGTGCCACGAGCAACGGGTCAAAACGCCGCACCCGATCCGCACCGACCTGATGGCCTTGCGGCATCGCCCGGCACGCGTCGAGCCGATCGCCGACATACCCAAGGTGATCGACTTCCCGCGCGACATCCAGCCGATCCTCGATAAGCATTGCGTCGAATGTCACAGCCCGGACCGTCGCGACGGCAAGGTCGACCTGACCGGCGACAAGACGGCCCGCTATACGATCAGCTACTGGACCATGCAAACCCGAGGACTGGTGTCCGACGGTCGCAATCAGCCGTATGGCAACCGCGACGCAAACAGCTATGGCAGTGCGAAGAGTCGCCTGATGACGTTGATCGACGGAACCCATTACGACGCCAAGCTCGACGAGCACGAGACCAGAATGGTTCGCCTGTGGATCGAGACCAGCGCCACGTATCCGGGAACGTACGCTTCGTTGGGGTGCGGGTTCTTTCCCGTGCATCTGCCTTGGGCGGAAATCGGCAATCGTTGCTCGAAGTGTCACGTCCGCGAAGTCGACGGCAAGCCCCAACCGACTTTCGTCGGCGGATGGCACAATCAGCTCGAACCGCTGACGAATCTCTCGCGTCCGGAAAAGTCGTACATGCTGCTGGCGCCGCTTGCCCCCGAGGCCGGCGGGCTGGGGCTGTGCGAGGAGACGGTCTTCGCCAACACGGAGGATCCGGTATATCAGCAGATGCTGGCCGCCGTGCGCAATGCCCAGCAGCGGCTGACGCAGCAGAAACGGTTCGACATGCCCGACTTCCGCCCCAACGAACACTACATCCGCGAGATGCAACGCTTCGGATTCCTACCGAAGGATATCAAGCCGGAAGGCCCGATCGACATCTACGCAGTCGACCGAGCCTACTGGGATTCGTTTTCCTTCCGGCCCGGTGGAATCTGAGCAGCGTGGCGTGATTCCGGGAAGACGCAGGGTGGGTCGAGGCACGAAGACCCACGCGAAGCAGTAGGCAGCGAAGAGGTCTCACGCAAAGACGCCAAGACGCAAATAAGGGTTGGAAACAAACGATCCTTCTCTGCGTCTTGGCGTGAGACCATTCCTTTCTTGTGCTTGCTATAGATTCGGCGTGGGTCTTCGTGCCTCGACCCACCCTACGAACGGGCAATGTCAGATTCGGTGCAGTCGTTCCGATCCGTTCAGCCGCGCTGACTCGATCCTCCCAATGTGGGGCCCGGTTGTCCGATGCCCGATGATGAATCAGAAGAAGCGGTGCTGGAAACGGTTTGAGTTGTCGTTTCCCCACCAGAAACGGCCCAAACTTAGACTCATTTTCAGCCCAAGAGGGGGCGGCAGCGAACTGCCGCCCTTTTTTGCTGCGCGGCGAGAAAACGCCCGCCTTGAGTGATTTCGCGAATCACGAAATGCTACAGTCGAACTTGCCCGACGTTCTTTTGCCGTAGCCGTTCACGCAAAATTGACGGACAGATGTTTTGACAGGATAACAGGATGATCAGGATAAAAAGAAAGAAGGAAAGGAAAAAAACCACGGATATCACGGATAGAATAGGTAGAGCATCGCATTTCGCCGATTCCCATCCGTGATATCTGTGTAATCCGTGGTTTGATTTGGCTGTTTCCACAAACGACAGATCAGGAACTCGTCAGACCAAGGCTAGAAAACGGGTTTCTTGGCCTCTATCCTGATCATCCTGTTATCCTGTCCAAAACCATTACCCCGTGAACGCCTACCTTTTGCCCAAGGTAAGCGGCCGCTTCCAGAGTAACGTCGGGCAAGTCCGACCGCTAAACGACAGGTGAAAACGCCACCCGTTTTCCGCTAAACGGCATATCTAGTGGAGAACTAGGCAATGTTTGCCGATTATTCGTATTGTGCGGGTATTGCGCCATGCATAGATGATTGTGCCGAAATGGGATGGGGGGATGTCCAAATGGCTCAGCAGAAACGACTTACAGCAACCACGGCAACCACATTTCGGGTGATTCTTGCCCTGGCGGCTGTCACGGCAACGACGTTGATCAGCGCCGATCAGGCTTCAGCCCAGCAGACCCGGCTTCGTGTAAACGTCAATCCGGGAACGTCCCAAACTCCACCGCAGCCTGCCTATATTGCCCACGACACCAACAGGCAGGCACCCGGCCGTCAGCAGCCCAGCGGCGGGCTCCAGGCTTATCCTTGTCCTGACGGTCAAGCCGGGGCATGGGCGGGATCTCTTTCCCAAGAGTTTGCCCAATACACAGATGTCCGAATCGTGGCCGACCCGCGGACCTCGCGAATCTTGGTTCAGGCCCCGCCTGCCATGCAAGGCCGGATTGCGCAGCGCATGGCGGCGTATAGCCAGGCGATGTCTGCGTCACCGGTTGCCGCCCGCAATGCGCCGCGAGCCAACGTAACGACATCGCGTGAAGTGCAACTGAAGAACATTACGGCCGAGCAGGCGGAGGCCCAATTGGCCAGCATGCTCGGCAACCGGTTCTCGGTCCTTGCCCGTTCGGGATCGGGGATCCGGAATTTCGAGTTGGCTTTTTCCGACGGGCAGCGCGTTCACGTGGCCATGGACCTTTCCCAAAACGCGGCACTGATTCACGGTAGCAGTCGGACCGTCGAGACGTGTGCGAAGTTGATCCGGGCATTGGATGCCAAGCGGTCGTCATCGCGAGTGAGCACGCGCGTCGTTTCGCTACGTTCGGCCGACCCGGCCAGCGTCCAGATGGCCATTCGCGCCATTCATGCGGGCAATGTGCTGCGGAAGAATGGTAACGGCGTGCTGGCCATGCAAGCGTCCCAGCAGCAGCCGGCGACTGGGGATCCGCCCGCAGGCCAGCCGCAGCGAGGCGACCCGGAACAGCAGAGTCTGATCGGGCCGGTGCAGATCGAGTTAATCGATGGGCTCGATACGATAGTCATTAAGGGACACAAGCGCGATGTCGAGCGGGTGATAGAGATCATCAACCAAATCGAGCAGATCAGTATGGAGACGGTCCCGGCGATCGAGATTCTTCATCTCGAGCACATCGACTGTCAGGCCTTGGCCGACTTGATCATCCCGCTCTACCAGCAGATCTATTTGCCGCGTCAAGGCACCGTCAGCATTACGGCGTTGGTCAAGCCCAATGCTCTGCTGTTGATCGGGCGTATCGAAAGCGTCGAGACGGTCAAGGAATTGGTTGGCCGATTAGACCAGCCGGTCGCGCCGGAGACGCAGTTTCAGGTGTTTCGGCTGAAGAACGCAGCAGCGGAAATGGCCCAGCAGACGATCACCGAATTCTTCGCCGAACGAACTGCCCTGGGAACCAAGCTGTTGGTGACGGCCGACTACCGCTCGAACGCCCTGATCGTACGGGCAAGTCCGCGCGACATGAAGGAAGTGGCCGAGTTGATCAAGGGGTTGGACACTCCGACCAGCGATTCGGTCAATGAGTTGCGAGTCTTTCAATTGGAAAACTCCATGGCCGAGGAACTTGAAGAAGTTCTATACCGTGCCATCAACGGCGACGATTTCGGGCGCCAAGGCCGCACGCCATCGCAGGCGGGCGCCGGCGCCGGTTCCTCCCGACAACAGCGTGGCGGGGAGCAGAAGTCGACCATGCTGCGCTTCGTTACCGTCGGCGCCAATGGACAAAGACGGCTTAGTTCCGGGATCCTCACGGATGTGCGAATTACGGCCGATCCGAACGCCAACACGCTGCTGGTCTCTGCGCCGGCGGAGAGCATGGAACTGATCGAAGCCCTGATTCGCCAATTGGACCAACTTCCCGCGGCCGAGGCCCAGATCAAGGTCTTCACGATCGTCAACAGCGATGCCGAAGGCCTGATGGGGATGCTAGAGACCCTCTTCGGCGAGCAAACCCAGGGTAATCAGCCAGCCGTGCGCACGGGCGTGGCCGAGGGGGAAAGTTCGCTGGTCTCCTTGAAATTCGCCGTCGACATGCGGACCAACAGCATTCTCGCCTCCGGATCGATGGGTGATTTGCAGGTTGTCGAGGCCATCCTCTTACGGCTGGACGACAGCGACGTACGGAACCGGGAAAGCAAGGTCTATCGCCTGAAAAACGCGCCGGCTACGGATGTGGCCTTGGCGATCACCGAATTCTTGACCAGCACGCGGGATGTCCAGCAGATCGACCCGGATCGGCTCAGTACGTTAGAGCAAATCGAGCGAGAAGTGGTTGTGGTGCCCGAGCCGGTCAGCAACAGCCTGATCATCAGCGCCACGCCGCGGTACTTCGAAGAGATCATGGGACTGATCGAGGAACTCGACTCGCGGCCGCCGATGGTGATGATCCAGGTGCTCATCGGAGAAGTGTCGTTGAACGATACGGACGAGTTCGGCGTCGAGTTGGGATTGCAAGACTCGGTCCTCTTCGACCGCAGCTTGCTGGGCGATCTGATCACCACGACGTCAAGCATAACACAAGGTGGCGGTGGCCAAGTGAACTCTACCGAGGTTATCCAGTCGGCGAGCAACACGCCCGGGTTCGACTTCAACAATCAACTCTTGGGTAATAGCGGTAGTGCACAATCCCTTGCCGACTCCGCCGTCGTCGGTGCCCAAAGCCTTGCGCACTTCGGCGTCGGTCGGGTAAACAATGAACTGGGGTTCGGCGGGCTGGTGATGTCGGCCTCCAGCGAGAGTGTTAGCATCCTGATTCGGGCGCTGAAGGAATGTCGACGGTTGGAAGTGTTAGCCAGGCCCCAAATCATGACCCTCGACAATCAGCCGGCCTTCGTACAAGTGGGTGAGCAAGTACCCGTCATTACCAGCTCACAGATCAACGAAGCCGGACAGGTCAACACAGTCGACTTCAAGGACGTGGGATTGATGTTGGGGGTGAACTCGGTGATCAGTGGGAACGCACTGGTCGTCAGGGGAGTCGACGCGACGAAGTCGGAAGTGGGACCCGGGGCCGAAGGCCGGCCGGTTACCGTCTCGGCTACCGGCGAAGTGGTCAAATCGCGGCGGATCAAGATCACCTGGGCCCAAACCACCGTCGCCGCGATGAGCGGCCAGACGGGCGTGCTCGGCGGGCTGATTACGAAATCAAAGTCCGACGTCCATCGCAAGGTGCCGCTCCTGGGCGACATCCCGTTGTTGGGTAATCTCTTCCGCTACGATGCCGTGACCACGAGGCGCAACGAACTGCTGATTATCATGACGCCCCACATCATCAAGAACGACGACGATATCGAAATGATTAAACAAATCGAAGCATCACGAATGAGTTGGTGCTTAGGTGACGTGATCGAGTTGCACGGCGACATCGGGATGCGCGGGCGAAACGACGAGTGGTCCGACTCGGAGATCAGCGTAGTCTATCCCGACATGAATCCCGGCGGCCAAATCCCCGACGACGCCGAAGTTGCGCCCCGTCCGGGCGATATGCCTGCGCCCCGTCCGGGCGACATGCCGCCGATGCCCGGCTTAGCGCCGACTCGCGCAAGGGCCACGCGCCCGACCCCCACCGAACTCGATATGCAGACCCGATCGCAGCCGTATGGGCCGCAGGGCATAATGGCCGGAAGAGTTGAACCGGTCGTGTATCAGGCAGGTTACCCCGCTCGACCGCAGGCCGGGCAGGTGATGCAATCGAACTACTATAACACTGCGCAAAGGGGAGGGGCTCCGATGAATTATCGGCCTCCGGTGAATAATCGGTCGCTAGCCTTGCCACCCCCGCCACGATGAATGTCCCTGGTCGGCGTTGTCCGTTTGACCTTCTTGTCAGAGCTGAGTGTCGTTCACGGTAAAAGGAAACCTCATGTCATTTCCCGAACCTATTTGGAAACTGATACTGCTGTCGGTTGTCGTGATGACCGTTAGCGGCTGTGCAAAGCTCGATGTGGCCGAATCATTTTCATGGCCGTTCGGGTCGGAAGATGAGCCGGAAATACCGGATAAGACGGTGGCCATTTGGTCCGATACGGTGCTCTATCGGTCCAACCAACCGGCCACACGCGGCTTCGGCGGTCGCTTGATGTTCTACAACGAAGAACAGGAAGAGCCGATCAAGGTCGACGGAACGCTGGTCGTCTACGCCTTCGACGAGGAGGGACGAAATCCCGACAACGTCAAGCCCGATCGCAAGTTCGTCTTCACTCCCGAGCAGTTTGCCAAACACTATAGCAAGTCCGACATCGGCCACTCCTACAGCATTTGGTTGCCGTGGGATGAGGTGGGAGGGCTACAGAAGGAAGTCAGCCTGATCGCTCGATTCATGCCCCAAAGGGGCGGTTTGGTCATCGGCAAGCAGTCTCGCTATCTCCTGCCGGGAAGAAAACCCCCCTCGACGCCCGAGTCTGGCGCGTGGGATCAACAGCAGGTCGCGGGCCAGTTCGACAATGCAAGAAACATGCGCCCCGTCTCCTACGATGCGCCCGTTTCCACGGGGCCAACAGCGGGCATGCAAAACGACCGCAGACCCCAACAGATGCAGATCGAGACGATTGGCGTTCCGCCACGTTTCAGTCGGAAAGCTTTGGGGGCTCGGGCGCCTGGGGGAGCTCGATCTCTGGCTCGTCGTCCGTCGCAGAATCGTCTGCCGACGACGGAGCCGGTTCAGCCTCCGGGTCGCTTGCCGCCGGAAGCTTCAACTCGATCCGCGTACCCTTATCCGGTTCAGCCGGCGGCTGCGGCTCAATCGCGGCAGGCTGTTGGGCGGGCTGTTGGGCGGGGGATGGCTTCGGCACCGTCTCGGGAAC
>CAYYOX010000001.1:36445-44894 GCA_964473065.1 uncultured Planctomycetaceae bacterium
TCGCCGTACCGTCGCGAATTTCAACGTCCAATTCCGAACCGCCCAGGACCCCGAGAGACTTATCCAAACGCCGGGTCATCATTAGGCCAACCTGCCCTGCCGACGCCTTAGGATAATCGAAGGCCGCGTGCAGGCTGATCCGCAGGTCGGCCGCACGACGACCGCGCCTTCCCGAGCCTTGGCCGCGATTAGGATCGCCACGCCGACCCCCTTGGCCAGCCCGTGGACCTCCCATGCCAAATCCTCGGCCTGCGTTCGCCCCGGCCTGGATTGCTCCAAGGAAGTTCTGCGCATCCGCGGCGGTAGTGCCGACAAAGGCTCCAGGCTGCCGATTCTCGCGCATAAAGCGGTCGGACCCGCCTCCCAAGTCCAAACGGCCTTCCATTTCGGCCGCATCGCCGCCGCCGGACCCCGTGAGACTGCGGCCTCTCCTGCTGCCGCCTACCCCCATGGTTCGGTCTCCGAAGAGCCCGGCGCTCGAGGAGCCTCGATCGATCCGCTGCCCCCACGCAGAGGGGGATAGCGATAGCATGACTGCTGCCAATGTCAGGGCGAAATAGTGGAATCGCATGTTTATACCCAGTGTTTTGTTTGCACGTTCCCTATGATTGGTATCGTGTGCATAAGCCCTAGGCTTGTTATTTTTGCAACGGGTCCGAACAATCGGAAGGTTCCCCCCACTGCATCACGACCTATTATACCCTTGGTCAAGCCCTGTCGGCCATAGTAGCCCGGAAAATGCGTTGCCATAATCGAACGGCCGCGTTTCTCTGCTTTGGCGAGATGGGGAAAAACATTGTGTCGTGTTAAAATTTGCGGGCTTGCTCATTCTAACCATAAAGGTCGCCGCAGAGCGCCCGTCTTCTCGTCGCGTGCTGCGACAATCGTTTCAGTTCTCACACGCTGAATCGAGAATCTCGTCCATAACCCCGCATGATTCCCCAGATCATTCCAAGCCCGGTAGTTCGTTAAAACCCTAAGGCTCGCCATCTTGCCAAAGACACGTGCATTGCCTAATGATCCTGGTTTACGCCTCCGATATGATTACCGAACGACACAACACGAATGCTGCGGATGCATTCGGTTAACCAGGCTCGCCAATTTTCAAGATAGGGGTTTCCCCAGGAGGACCTTTGAAGATGAAGTGCTCTCGCGCTGCGTTGTTCCTGCTGTTGTTTGTGCTCGGGGTCATTGCGTTTGCCCTTGGGCCAGCCGACGGTCAGGAGAGAGCGGTCACCTACGTGACCGCCGAACACCCGCCCTACGAAAACATGTTCTATCAGTACGGCCAATCGCAGGATGTCGATGGTTGGCGAAGCTACCATGCCAAGGACGGGCAGCAGCTAAGCACGGAGGGGAGTGAACTGTCGAGTGACGTCTCGGCGACCGAATCCGAGATCGAGAATCCAGCAGGCCGTTACGGGTACGGATACAAGGGCATGCGAGTTGCCGGCGGATTATACGGGATAGGGAGCCACGGCTATTCCCCGTACGAATCCGCCCAAAACTCCGAGGAAGACGTCGAGGAGTCGGTCGAGGAAGAAGTCGAAGAGTTGGCCGAGAGGCACGACTACGTTTACGACTACCACGACTACAAAGCCCGTTACGGGTACAGCGACGAACTGGCCCAGTCGGTGGCAGATCAGTCGGTGGACGGGCAGTTGGTCGACGAGCAGCCGGTCGAACCGGAGGCGGACGAAAGTTCCCCCGAGCAACCCGAGTTGACTCAGTCGCCCCAGGTGGAATCTGAGGAAAACGGCGAGGTCGGTTACTATTATCCTTACGAGTTGGCATACGATGCCGAACTGCAAGGCACTTCGTCTTCCGACGGCGCCGAGGTCTCAGAAGAAGTCGAACCGCAAGAAACCGAACAGGAAAACTACTCCTACGACTATGAATCCGAGTATGGAAGCTATTACAAGAATGGCTACCAGTACAACACGGGCACGGACACGGTTTACGACGACACGGTTTCCGACGACACGGAGGAAGCGGCCGAGTCCGACCCCTACGCGTACGACTACAGTACGTATTACCAGGGAGAACAGGCGAGCACGGTCGACGAAACGGTGGCCGTCGAGGATTTGACGCCCGAGCCGGAAGCGGAGGTTCCGGAGCCGACCTCGGCGGAAAACGCGTACGACTACTCGCAGTATTATCCGTACGGGTATCGCGGTCATTACGCGGATCAGAACTGGTACGGCCGGTTCCGACAATCGGGCGGTGTTGCCAGCGAAGACTATCGAGGCTACAGCAAGGCCTATCCGGTCGAGGAACACGCCTACGTTGAGCCTCTGCCGAAACCGGCCGAGCAGGAGCCGTCCGAGCCGGAACAATCGCAGGCGGAAGCCGAGTCGCCGTACGAGTACACGTACGAATACTCGTATCCCGTGGCGAAATACGGAAATGACGAATCGCCGACCGAAGACGTTTCCGAACCGTTGGATGTCTCCTCCGTCGAAGAAGATCCGGAGGAGGAAGCCGAATCGAATGATGCTGTGTCGAGCGATATGGACGTACCGTATCAAGCGTACAAAAGCGGTTCCTCCTATCAGTATCCGGGCAAGTATCCAGGCCATGGTTATCGTGGCTATGGCGCTTACCCATACGGCGGATACGAGTACGCTTCGCCGGATAGCAACTCCGAGCCGGTCGAGTCGGAGTCGGAGGCCGACGCGCCTGAAACGGACGATCAGGCCCAGACGTCGACTTACTACTACGAGTGGGACGTGGCGGAAGAGACCGCGCCGACGGTTGCCTTGTCCGACTGGCTACCCAGCCAGTTGCTGGCCGACGAGGATCGCGAGGTCTTGCGGATTCTCAAGCGTTGCAGTGAAGACACGTCGGGAATGCGGCGGGCCACGCTAAGCGACCATATCGAGTACCTCGGCATGGAGGCGATCGAGTTTGCCACGCAATTCCAGGATGACACGGGCATTGACGTCCTGGGGCTGGCGGACGACATGCCGGGAGCGGCCGCCATGATCGCCACGTTCCGGTTGATCGAGCGCGGCGAAGTCGAGACCGAGCAGGCCGTCGAAGTGCTTCGCGAGGGCTTGCTGCAACTCGACAACCAGTGGTTGAGTGAACTGGCCGAAATGACCAGCGAGCCGGTCGATCAGGCCGGCCAATGGCGAACGGTTCGCAAGGCGGTTGATTGTCTGGCCTGCGCGTCCGTCGGACATCTAACCGGGATCTCACGGCTGGTTTGGAGAAATCTCCATAGAATCGATTGGTTGGCATGGGCATACAGACCGTCGGACGAGCCGGAGATCGGCAACTTGGAGGCGTCCTGGGAACGCTTCTGACGGTTCTTCGTAGTCGGCTATCAGCAGTCAGTTTTCAGCACTCAGCGGTCGAGGTTTCCGGGCCTGCCTCGACGCCGAGAGCTGACTGCTGATAGTCAAAGGCCGGAAGTGGAAAATGGGGACTGGCTCCGAGCATCAGTAGATGCCAAACCCGCCGGAAATCTCCCCGGCTCGGTGCCTGTCCCCTTTTTCCACGCGGGAAGGGGTCAGGTCCATGTTTTCGGCCAACTATTCTAGGCCATCACAACGTCAACTGGCCGAAAAATGGACCAGACCCCGGCTTTGGCGATCAGTTTTTCGTCGAATGACGTGCGGTATCGCGGGCTTTGGGGCGCCGTGCCGTGGCGGTTGGCGCCGAGAGGTATCCGTAGAGCGTTTCGCTGCCGCGGAGGATGTAGAACTTCACCGGATTGAGGTTGCCAAAGTCGGGGCGGCCGAGGATGTAGGAGACGTTTTCCATCGAAACGGTCTCCCAGATGTGCATCCCCACCAGCACGTCGCCGGGTCGGATTCCGGTAGACTCGGCGGGGCTGGCCGCTCGAACGCTCGTGACTACCAAACCGCCCCGATAGCGAGTCGTCTTGTGGTCTTGACGAAACTGCTCTTTCGAGAGCGGTTCCAATTCCAGGCCCAGCGTGTCCCAAGCGGGAATGGCCGGGGTGTCGATCCGGCGACCCGCCTCGCTGAGCGTCAATTGAAACTCCATCGAGTTCCCGTTTCGCTCGACGCGCAATTCCATCTCCTCGCCAGGTTGACGTTCCAACATCGCACGATGGAAATCGAGATGCCGCTGGATCTGAAATTCGTCGATGCCGAGAATCCGATCACCCGATTCCAGTCCGCACTCGGAGGCCGGGCTGTCTTCGGCGACCGACGTAATGATGACGCCGAACTCCAAGTCGTCGGGAACATGGCTTAACTTCAGGCCGTGCCACGCGGTTTTGCTGGCATGCGAGGCGATGAGCTTGGTCACAATGGCCATGGCCTTGTCGGTGGGGATGGCAAAGCCGATTCCTTGGGCACCCGCCCGAACCGCCACGTTGATCCCGATCATCTCGCCGTCGATATTCAGAAGCGGTCCGCCGGAGTTGCCCGGGTTGATGCTCGCGTCGGTCTGGATCAAGTCGGCGTAGTACTGCGCATCGCTGACCTGGACGGACCGTTTCAGCGCGCTGATGATTCCGCGGGTGACCGTGTGCTCGTACCCGTACGCGTTACCCACCGCCACAACCGTCTCGCCCGGCATCAGGTCGGATGAGGTTCCGATCCGAATCATGGGCAACTCTTCGGGCGAGTCGATCTTAATGACGGCCAGATCGGTAGCGACATCCCGGGCGACCAGTTTAGCGATGAACTGTTTCTGGTTCTCGGTGGTTACCTGGATTCTCCGTACGCCGTCGACCACATGGAAGTTTGTGACGATGTATCCGCGAGGATCGATCACCACGCCGGTTCCCATGCCGTTGACGCGCCGAACGCCCTCGCCGGCGGCGGCTTGCGGACTGGACACGTCGATCGTTTTTTCACCGCGGATGTTGACCACCGAGGGGCGTGCCTCGCGAACGGCCTTCACCAGCGGCGTCTCTCGCAGCTCGGAGCCGTGTCCGAACAGGGGAAGAAACAGCCAAGCAGCTACTAACATCGAGCCTAAGACGAAGGCCCGGCGAGAATACGATTTCCGGCGCGCGGTTTGATCAAACATGGAGGGTCTATCGTGGCGTGGGGCGGGCAGTGAGCGGGTTCGGTATGGATCGTGCCCGTGCTCCGGACAGCGATACCTAAGTAAGATCGGCCGGCAGATGGGCCGCCTTGACTGGCGGGGTTACTACCGGAAAAGACTGCCTAAACTTCCAACCGGGTGCTGATCTTTCCCCAAACAAAGGCAAGATAGGAAGAATCCGGCGAGTTTACCTGCTGCCAAGAATGGCACGGCACGGCCATGTCAGCCATGGTCGACGCTCAGCGAAGCCGGCGATTGGAGGCCGAGGACTGGGCCTTCCGCAGGTGATCCGTATCAGAGTGATTGAAGACCCAGCTAGGTCGTTCTCCGGTCAGGTCGAGTTGCTTCGGAATCGAGGTCGTGCTGTCGTCCACTTTCGGTTCCGGGGCCGGTGTGTGGAGCTCTTCTGGTAGAGCCTGCGGATTGAATGGTCCGGGGATTACTCCCAAGGGCGGCTCCACAGGCACTCGGTGGAAAGCCGGTTCCGTGGGTACCGGATGGAATCTCGGGTGGACATAGAAAGTAGCCTCTTCCGCCACGCCACCTTCCGCTACGCCGCCTTCCTGGCCACCACCACCGGCAGACCAGCCGCAGCCTCGGCAAACCCGCGGGCGAGCGCAAAGGGGTCGCAAGGGCGTGCATGCAGCCTCGCCGCAACCACTGCATTCTCCGCAGCCTTCCTCGATAATCACCTGACGCACCGGCACAAAACCGCACCCCATCATGCAACCCAGCATCATGGAACCGGCAACCACCGTAGCCATCAATCGTCGACTAGAGATTCTCACACCGCGCAATATCGGCAACCAAGAGCCGGAAAAACAGGAATAATCGGAAAAAACCTCCCGATTAGCCCATTTTCACACATCGCGTAGAATCCCAAGAGCTTCCGGGCTGGTCGACCAGCGGCCCAACCGCAAACGGTTCCAACCGCTCCAAGCCCCACGCCTCACTCCCCGTAAATCGACCCGTCGCGAAACCGGGCCCAGGCCGTCTCGAACCAAAGCTCACTCTCGGGCAACCGACGGCGGTCGACCCAACGGTTCTGGGTGTCCCAATCGCTCTGGGCGTCACCGCCCGGGCCAACGCTCGTTTCGAGCACTTTTTCTTCAAACGCATCGTTCGGCGGCGCGATGTGCCAGGCGTCGTCCAGCTTCGGATGGATCTTGGCGCCGGCCGAGTCCAACGTCATGGCCGAACCGCGACTTCCAACGCCACTTTCGACCGCAAACCGCACGGCCTGAAGATAGACCGCATGGGCCAGGCAGAGTTGTCGATTTCGCAAGGCCTCGACCAGATCCGCCTTGCCCGTATAGCGGCAACCTTGAGTTTCGATCCGCTGGGCCTGTTGCCGGGCTTCGGTCACTGCCGTTCGAAGTTCCTTGGCCGAACGGATGTGGGCCCCTGCGCGAGACATTCGCTGTTGGAATTCGTCTCGCTCCTGTTGCCACGAGCGGTCGGCCGCAGGACACTTGTGTTGAGCCCAAGCGGTCAACTCAGCCGCCGCCTCGTTCGCGGCTTGCCGGACGGCTTCTTTTTCGATCGACCAATCGGCGTACCGGGCGGCGATGTACTCGGCGGCCCGAAATCCACCGACCTGACCCGAGTTCAAGGCCGACCCGCCGGGCCGATAGACGCCGTGCGAGCCGTTCACTTCGCCGACGGGAAACAGGTGCTTCACGTTGACCGATTCCCACCAGTGATTGGCGGCCAACCCGCCGTTGTTATGCTGGGCACAGACGGCAATCTCCAACGGTTCGACGCCCAAGTCGATGCCATGCGCGGCGTAGTGTTCGATCGCCTGCGGGTTCATCGCGCGAAGACGCTCGAGCGGCGTCTCCTGCAAGGCATTCGATTTGACCAGGTACTCCCTTGCTTCCTCGCTGAGCTGCTCGACGCTAAAACCTTCGGGGTTGCGGCGATAGTCGAGAAACACGCGACGGCTCTTCAGGACCGTCTCGATATAAACCAGAATATCGACCAACGAGGAACCGCCGATCACTTTTCGCGAATCGAACGGCCACTGGTAACCTTTCAGGAACACACGCGAGTTCATTTCGCCGGGTTTGTCGAAGTATTCCAGCAAGAACTCCCGTTCGTCGCCGCCGTGCTGGTCCGTGCTGATCAACCGCGGCACGACCTGCATGTAGGTTCCCGAGACGTTCCAACGGTACTTGATCGACGCCATGCCGAATTGCGACTCGGGCAGGTTTTGTGCCATGGCCCCGGCTTGCAAAGCCAGACCGATGGCGCCGGTGTGGACCTTGGGATAGACGCTCGTCTTGTACAGTCCGCCCGGCCCGCCGACGGCAAAGACCACGTTTTCCGCCCCGATCGCTTCAAACTGTCCGTCCTGATTGATGACGATCGCTCCGGCAATTCGCTTGCTGCCGTTTTCCTCGACGGTTAGAAGCTGCACGGCGTTGGCGTTTTCACGAACGGGAATCTCCAGTTCCTCGACCCGACGGATCAGTGCCCGGCACATCTCTTGGGACGTGTAGGGTCCGATCGAAGTTGCCCGTTGTCGCGGGTCGTGGTCGGTTTTGTAACCGATGAACTGCCCGAAGGCATCGCGTGGAAACGGCACGCCCAGGTCGACCAGATGGAGAAATGCCCGAGCGGAAAGGGCCGCCTCGACCAAAGCCAGATCGCCGTGCATACCGCCGCCGTTGAAGTAGGTTTCGGCCAGCATCCGCGGCGAGTCGGCCTGATCGCCGCACAAAGAGAGTTTGTAATAGGTCTGCTTATCGGCGCCCGTGTTAATCGACGTGCCCATTTGCAGGCCCTCGGTGACGATCAACAGGTCGTCGACCCTGTGGGCCCGAAGCTGCACGGCCGCATTGAGCCCGGCCGCCCCGCTACCGAGGATCAGTGTGTGGACCCAGGTGATCGGCAGGGTAGTATCAGTCATGATGTGCTCGTAGAGTGCGTGAAACGCACCACAATGTTTCGGGGTTGGTGCGTTTCACGCACCCTACAATGTTCGAATACTAAACCCGCCGTCGACGTCGATTCGGCTGCCGGTGGTGAACGGAAAATGATCGGTCACGATGGCGGCGACCGCTTTGGCCACATCCTCCGTTTTGCCCCAGCGGCGGATGGGCCAGAGCCCGTCGGCAATCAGTCGGTCGTACTTTGCCTTGACCGGGGCCGTCATGTCGCTTTCGATCACGCCGGGACAGATCTCCATCACCTGGATCTGTTCGTCGGCCAGTCGCACGGCAAACTGCCGGGTCATCATCCCCAGGGCCGCCTTCGTCATGCAGTAGTCGGCCCGATTGGTCGAGACGGCATACGCGGAAATCGACGAGATGTTGATGATCTTTCCGCCGGTGATCTTCTCGTCCTGGATCAGTCGGATCATCTCCCGGGCGGCCAATTGCGACAAGAAGAACGGGCCCTTGAGGTTCGTATCGAAGAC
>CAYYOX010000001.1:44994-56449 GCA_964473065.1 uncultured Planctomycetaceae bacterium
CCCAACTCAACCGAAATGGCCCGACCAATGCCGCGCGAACCGCCCGTAACCAATGCCGTCGGCTTATCATCCATCGTACGGTTCTCAATATCCCCCGCACTCGCGCAGCGTCTCGACCATGGCCAGCAGATTCTCCGGTTTGACCGACGAGTGGATGCTGTTCGAACTGGACAGGCAATATCCGCCGCCCGGCTTGGCGATTTCGATCGTCTCGCGGGTCACCTTGCGAACCTCTTCGACCGGGGCCTGGCTGAGGATATAGCCGCAATCGATGTTCCCGACCAGCGCGATCCGGTCGCCGTACTTTTCCTTCACCAGCCCGATGTCCATGCCGGCTTGCGGTTCCAACGGGTTCAGGCCGTCGATGCCCGTGTCGATGATCATGTCGATAATGCCCATGATATTGCCGTCGGTATGCTTGACGACATAGGCGCCCGCTTCGTGGGCCGCGTCGACGCATCGTTTCAGGCCCGGCAGGATGAACTCTTTGAAATGTTTTGGGGACATCATGGTCGAGTGTTTGTCGGCATAGTCGTCGCCGAAGACCACCACGTCGACGCCCGCCTTGACCATTCGCACCATGGCCGGGATGTCGTAGCTCAAGGCCACTTCGATCAGTTCGTGCACGAACTTGGGCCGCTCGACCATGTCCATCAGGAACTCGGTCGTGCCGCGGAGGAAGGCCGGGTTGAAGAACGCATCGCGGCAGATGGCGGTGATGGCCTTCTTGCCCTTGTATCGCTCGACGATCTCGGGGATGCTACCCAACACGTCGTCGGCGCTCGGGTCGGGCGGTTGGTAGGTCTTCAGGTCCTCGGGCCGTTTGATGGGTCCTTCGATCGGGGCGGGCGTGCTTTCGGTCCCGAACGCCCGGATCACACCCCACTTGTCGCGGAAGTAACCCTTCTCCTCGTCGATGATCTCGATGTTATCCTTGCTCCACGAGCTTCGATTCTGGCTGACGTTATCCTGCCCGATCCACTCGTTGAATTTGAAGTAGTCGGCCCCGGGCAACATGGCCTCGATCACCCGTTCGTCGATCGCACATTCGAAAAACGGCACCCGATCCGGTTGTTTCCGTTCCAGAGCCGTCGTAATCCGCTGCAGAGAGTTCATAACCGCATTTCCATCCAAAAATGTTCCGAGAATACCAAACCACTACGAACCCCCCCAGGCTACCGAATTGAGGCACCGGCGTCAAGGCCCCGGTATTCTCGAAGCATCGCAGTGCTCCTGGCATCTTGAACCGGCAAAATGGGCTGACCAGCGTCAGCCGCGTTGCGGCTGGAGCAATGAGAAGAACTTCCGTGCTTGCGCAGTGAATTGTCTGCTGCCCGAGAACGTGCTAGAATAATGCTCCCCAAGGAGATGCCCATGTCGAAACCGACTGATATTCGTTTGCTGGACGTTACTGCCGAGACGGAACGATTCGCATATCGTACGTCGATGAAGTTCGGCGGGCGGGTGGTGACCGATGTAGTGCTGTTGCATGTAACGGCCACGGTCGAGACGCGTGACGGCCGCCGCGGTGAAGGGTTCGGGTCGATGCCCATGGGTAACGTCTGGGGGTGGCCCAGCCAGAACGTCTCGGGCGATGCGACCTTGAAGGCCATGATTGAGCTGGGGCAACGTGTTGCCCGAGAGGCCGGCAACTATCGGGACATCGGACACCCGTTGCACATCGGGCACGATCTGGCGGCGACGTATCAGACCTTGGCCGACGAGATCACCACGGCCGCCGGGCTAGCCGAGCCGATGCCCCGGTTGGCCCAATTGGTGGCGGCCAGCCCCATCGAGGCTGCGATTCACGATGCGTTCGGCAAAGCCCTGGGCCAGAACTCGTACAACTTACTGGGCGAAGAGTTTGTTACCGGTGATTTGTCCACGTACCTGACCGACGAGTTTGCCGGCGAGTATCTCGATCGCTACACGTTGCGCGAGCCCAAGGCGTCAATGCCCTTGTATCATCTGGTCGGGGCACTCGATCCGCTGACCGACGACGACATCGACACGCGGCTCGATGATGGCTTGCCGGAAACCTTGCCCGAGTGGATCGCTGCCGACGGGCTGACGCATTTGAAGATTAAACTGGGTGGCGACGATCTGGCGTGGGATGTTGACCGCGTGGTGTCGATCGAACAAGTCGCAGCGGAAGCCCAGGCGGCGCGCGGTTGTGACCAGTGGTGCTACTCGGCCGACTTCAACGAGAAGTGTGCCAACGTCGATTACGTGCTCGACTTCCTGGCCCAGGTTGGGCAACGGTCGCCGGGGGCGTTCGATCGGCTGCAATACATCGAACAGCCCACGCATCGCGACCTGCGGTCCAATCCGGAAAACCGCATGCACCGCGCGGCCAAGATCAAGCCGGTGGTGATCGACGAATCGCTGGTCGACTTCGAGAGCCTGCAACTCAGCCGCGAGTTGGGCTACTCGGGCGTGGCGTTGAAGGGCTGCAAGGGACATGGCGAGGCCCTGCTGATGGGTGCGGCGGCCCAAAAATATGGGATGTTCCTCTGCGTGCAGGACCTGACCTGCCCGGGCGCCTCGTTTTTGCATTCAGCCAGTCTTTCGGCCAGAATCCCCACAATCGCCGCCATCGAGGGCAACGCCCGACAGTATTGCCCGGCCGCCAACCACGGCTGGGATGAACGATTTGCCGGCATGTTCCGTATTACCGACGGGATGCTAAGCACAGGCCTACTCGACGGCCCGGGCTTGGGGTTTTAGAATCGAGTATGGAGAATTCATGACAGTTTGCTCGCATTCTTGAGGAGTCGACCATGCCCGCACAAATCGAAATACCGCTGGAGCCAATCGCGGCTTTCTGTCGCCAGCATCACATCCGGCGGCTTTCGCTGTTCGGATCGGTGTTGCGAGAGGAGTTTCAGGCAGCAAGCGACGTCGACGTGTTGGTCGAGTTCGAGCCGGGTCGCACGCCGGGGTTCGCGCTGATCCGCATGCAAGATGAACTCTCCGCCCTGCTTGGCGGACGGGAGATCGACCTGATCACGCCCAAGTTCCTGAACCATCGAATTCGAGACCGGGTCCTGGCCGAAGCGGAGGTGCTGTATGCCCAAGGATGATTCGGTCTACTTCGAGCACATGCTGGACACGGCACGGAAGGCCCATACGCGATCCCAGCAGATCGACAAAACGCGATTCCAGGCCGACGAAGACGTTCAATTAGCCTTGGCCCATTTGGTCCAGATCCTGGGAGAGGCGGCGTCGCGGGTCTCCCCACAGGGCCGGGAAGCTCACCCGGAAGTTCCTTGGCGTGAAATCACCGGCACGCGAAATAAAATTGTTCATGACTACTTGGGGGTGGATTACGACGTCGTGTGGGAAATCGTGACCGGGGATTTGCCCCCGTTGATTGGGGTGCTTCAGAACATCGTTTCCTCGGGCCGGTCGTAGGCCTCCGCGAAAACTGTCCGCGAAAGGCCGAATCGAACACCGCTTCCGTCGAATAATTCTGCTATAATTGAGCGTAGTAGTACGCCCTCTAGTCTTGCTTTCAGTACATTATGCCTCGTTCCTCAAACCACTGCCCATCGTTCATTGCCGCGATCGTTTTGATCGTTGGGGGGATCATTTCCTTGGCCGAGGCGGGGGTGGTCGTGCTGGCCAACCGCTCGGATGCGAAGGTCGACTTCAGCGTGACGCAAGCGGACGGGACGACCAGCCAACACAGCCTGGCGGTCGGCGACGTGTTGCCGGTGCCCGCCGAAGAGAAGCTTGGCGTCGCCTTTATGTCCGGCGATACGCCGCAGCGTGTCTTGCTGGGGACCAACTCGATTCACTACTTCATGGCCGAGGACGGCACGCTCGATCTGTTGCGGGTCAAGCTGGCCGACGGACCGGCCAGGCCCGCGACGGAAAGGCCCGCGACGGAAGGGCCCGCGCCTGAAGAGCCGGTCGCTTCACGCCCTGTGGCGGAAGTCTTCACCGTGCCGGTGATGCTGCTGGTCGACGACGAAGAGCCTATGGTGCGGCGGATTTGGGAGAAGCGGTTGCGAGACCGATTGGAAGCGGCCTCGAAGATCATCGAGAGTCATTGCCGCGTCCGGTTCGAAGTGGCGGCCGTGGGAACCTGGGAATCGGACGATCGGGTCGACGAGTTCGACAAGACGCTGCGCGAATTCGAGATGACGGTCAAGCCGGCCCCGGCGCGATTGGCTATCGGGTTCACCAGCCAATACAAACTGGTCAAGGGGAACTTTCACCTAGGCGGAACGCGCGGGACGTTGCACCCGTACGTCCTCATCCGGGAATGGTCGCACCACATCACCAAGACCGAACGGTTGGAAGTTCTGGTGCATGAACTGGGGCACTATCTCGGCGCCACGCACTGTGCCGAGTCGAACTCGGTCATGCGGCCCAAGCTGGGAGACCATCAGTCGCACGCCCGAAGTTTCCGCATCGGATTCGACCCGGTCAATACCTATATCATGTACCAGGTGGGCGAAGAACTTCGCACACGGCCGTGGTCTCGCGGGTTTACCGGGCTGCCGGATGCCACGCGAGGTCGACTGCGCGAGGCCTACCTGGCCATGGACGAACTGATGCCCGAGGATTCGGCGTCGAAGAACTTCGTCAAACTGCTGGACTACTCGCCGAGGTTCATTCGCCGCCCGACTTCTCGGCAAACCGGGGTCGCGTCGAAGCCGCTAGTTCAAGCAACGCAAGCGGTCGTGCAAGCCGTGGTCGAGGCGGCCGAGGAAAACACGTCCCTTGCCGAGGACCAACTGACCGAACGTTACATCCGCAAAGCGGCCGCGACGGCTGCCTCCCTGAAAAAGGAAGTGGCCGCCAAGGCGTTCCTGCTGGGCCTGGGGATCGCGCTGGATAACTCGGCTCAGTTTCGCTACATGCCGCCGACCGGCCCGCTCTGTCGTCAGGTCGAGTCGAACGAACAGCGGCGACATCGGCTCTCCGTGCTGGGATTGCCCACCATGCAAGGTCGTCGTGACTTGGCCAAGCACTTCGTCGTCTCCGCTGCGTTGACATCCCTGGTCGGTCGCCGGGCGGCCGTAGCGGCCGGAATCGGCAAGGAACTCCGCGATGCGCGGGGACGAAGCGGGTTCAGCTTCGCCGACCTGACGGCCGACATGGCCGGCGCGTCGTTCGCTAGCGCATTGCTTCAGGAAAAAATCACCTTGTCGGACATCGCGTCGGATTTCTCGGTTGCCGATTTCCTGGGCGACCCTGACGGACTGGAAGAGGGAATCGCCTGGAAAGAACTGCAAAAGCGTTACGGGTCGGCCCAGGACGACCGGTTCCATCGTGAGCAGGCCGCCCTGCTGAAGAAGATCCAGGCCCTGCCCGGCTATCAATAGGCCGCGTCGTTTAGCGGTGTAGCTACCTACATTTGGTCAGTTGCCT
Organism: uncultured Planctomycetaceae bacterium; assembly: GCA_964473065.1. GTDB lineage: Bacteria > Planctomycetota > Planctomycetia > Pirellulales > Thermoguttaceae > CAYYOX01. The sequence continues at coordinate 50,377 of CAYYOX010000001.1, forward strand.
TACCAGACCTCTCGTTGGATCATGACGGGGCCAAGTAGACCGGACTCCTGCAAGGGGCTTTGGTCCGTGTATGGGTTGACCGTGGTCCAGGTATAGCGCTCTTCCGGCGGCAGGCCGCTATCGCCGATCAGGCGGTTGGGCCAGAGGTTCACGACATGGATCTTCAGTGTGTTCTCTGCGGGGCGTATGGCTTCGCTAATGTCGACGCGGAACGGCGTTTTCCAGAGAACGCCCAGATCGCGGCCGTTCAGCTCGACTTGGGCCATCACTTTAACCTGCCCGAGATCCAGATGCAAACGTCCGTTCCCGGCAGCCGGCATGGTGAACGTCTTTTGGTACGTGGCCGTACCCGAATAATACTTGATGCCTTCCTCGGATCGCTTCGTCCAATCCTTAAGCTGCTCAGAAGTGACTTGCTCCGGCGCACCCCAGCCGGGCGTGAAATGCACGTCCCAGGGGCCGGTCAAGTTGAGCGATTCGGGAACTGCGGACACGTCGAGTGTTTCCAGCGTTCTTTCATGGCGGCTTCTTCGGATCGAGCAAGATCTACACAAGACCCCGAGGCTTTGGGCATACATGGGAACACATTCGGGATTGAATGTCAAGCTTAGCGATCGTGTGGATGACTCTCCCGGAATGAGAATAAACGTTGTCACACTGTAAACAACGCTCTGAAGCCGCCGGCGATGCATGGTAGTGTATCCAGGCCTTCCCTTAACCCTGAATTGGCGTTACACTGGGGATAACCATTTTGATTAGAGCGAAAAAACGAAGGAGCCTTGCATGTCCGCCGAAGCGAAACTTGCCGAGTTGGGAATCGAGCTTCCGCCGCCGTCGGCGCCCAAGGGCGCCTATCGGCCGCTGGTCATTGTCGACAATCTGGCCTACACCTCGGGTCACCTGCCCGTGGCCGAAGACGGATCGATGATCACCGGCCGCCTCGGCGACGATCTTGACCAGGACGCCGGCTATCAGGCCGCCCGGCGTACCGGATTGGCCATCCTGTCGACCTTGCAGGCTGAGCTAGGGAGCTTGGATCGCGTGCGACAATTGATTAAGGTGTTTGGGTTGGTCAACGGCACACCAGAGTTCACGGCCCAGCCAGCCGTAATCAACGGGTGCAGCGAACTGCTGATCGAGGTTTTCGGTCCCCAGGTCGGCACGGGCGCTCGAAGTGCTGTCGGTGCCGCCTCGTTGCCCTTAGGCGCCGCGGTCGAGATCGAAGCCGTCTTCGAAATCCAATAGCCGCTTGGCACGACTTACGAAGGAGTCACCCATGCTCGCGATCCGAATGTTCTCGTTTCTCATGCTCCTGTTCGCGGCCACATGCCTGGCCAAGGAACCCAAGCCGACGATCACCAAGCGGGTTCTGCGGCTCGAACAAACGGGCGAGAACCTGCTGAACCCCAACGCGTGGCGGCCTTACGAGCAGGGCTTTCTGCGTGAAGGAGAACTGTTCGTCTGCGATAACGGGTCCGACATGAGCGGGCGCCGCGGCGTCACCCAGACCGTTGTGCTCAATCAAACGCAACCCGAGCCGATCATGGCCATCGCCCAGAGCAAGGCCGAAGACGTAACCGGCGGGCTGACGGCCGACTATTCGCTCTACCTCGACCTGCTTCACACCGACGGCACAGCCCTTTGGGGCCAAATCGCCGGGTTCGGCAAGGGATCGCACGATTGGCAAGAATGCCGCGTAACCGTCATGCCCAGCAAGCCGGTCAAGTCGTTGACCTTCAACCTGCTGCTGCGTCACCACTCGGGCAAGGCCTCGTTTCGCAAGCCACAACTGTTCGTCATCAAGACTCCGCCGGGCAGTTACCGATTCGACGGGCAATTGGTCGCCAAGACCCGAAAGTCGGCCGATGGTTTTCAGGTCCGCGACGTGGCGGCCGATTCGGATTACGTGCGAATCGAGCGGCAGGCGCTCGGTTTGACGCTCGACTGCCAACAAACGAAACAGGCAGACGCGACCTTCTTCGACGTTACCCTGACCGACACCTCGGGCAAGGACCGGGCCGTCACGCTCGTCTACAGTGTGCCATTGAAGGGACGGACGATACAATGGCTCGATGATCCCCGGCGCAGCGTGCCGGTCGAGCCGGGTCGGGAATACACCAAGGCCACGTCGGTCGACGTCGGTTCGCACGGATACCTCTCGCAATACCCGCTGGGAGCCGTGGCCGACATGCGGCGCGGCATGGGCCTGGGGATCGACATGACCCGGCCCGCCTTCTACCGGATCGGCTACAACGCCACGGCCGGCGAACTGTTCTTGGCCTACGATATCGGCCTTTCGCCGGAGAAGCCGACAGCCAAAATCCGCTTCTGCCGGTTCACTTTCAAGCCGAAGTGGGGCTTCCGCGCGGCGTTGGCCCAATACTACGAACTGTTTCCCGAACAGTTCCGCTGCCGCACACCAGAGCAGGGCATCTGGATGCCCTTTGCCAAGATCAGCGAAGTGGAAGGCTGGCAGGATTTCGGGTTCAAGTTCAAAGAGGGTAGCAACGAAACGGCCTGGGACGACCAACACGGGATCGTCACCTTCCGCTACACCGAACCGTTGACTTGGTGGATGCCGATGCCCGTGGGCATGCCACGGACCAAAGAGGCCGCCCTGGCCGAGGCCAAACGCTTGGCCGCCGAAGGTCACGCCCGGGCTCAGGGACTGCTGAGTAGCGGCTATCACAACGCGGCCGGCAAGCTCTCCGCCTCGATGCTCGATACGCCCTGGTGTAACGGGGCCGTCTGGAGCATGAACTCCATGCCGGGCATCAAGGGCGAGGTGACCGATTTCAAGAACAAGTGGAACCCCACGATCCGCGAGAACCTCTACGGTCCGAATCGGACGGCCGACCTGGACGGCGAGTATATCGACTCCAGCGAGGGCTACCGATTCGACGAGTTGGATTTCCGCCGCGACCACTTCGCCGCGACCGATACGCCGCTCTGCTTCTCGCCGAACGATCACCGCCCGGCCATCTTTCGCGGACTGGTGGCCTTCGAGTACGCCCGCGGTCTGGCCCGGGATGTCCACAAGATGGACAAGCTGATGATGGCCAACTCGACGCCCGCCGGGCTGTGCTGGCTGGCGCCGTGGCTCGACGTGATGGGGATCGAGACCAATTGGAACCCCAACAACCAATGGGCGCCGATGTCCGACGCCGATCTGCTCTACCGCCGCGTGTTGTGCAAGGGCAAGCCGTATTGCTTCCTGATGAACACGCCCTTCAAGGATTTCTCGCACGCGAAGGTCGAGAAGTACATGAAGCGCTGCCTGGCCTACGGCATGTTCCCCGGTTTCTTCAGCCACAACGCGGCCGAGGGCCAGTACTTCACCCAGCCCGCGCTTTACAATCGCGACCGCCCGCTGTTTAAGAAATACGTACCCCTGTGCAAGCGCGTGGCCGAAGCCGGCTGGGCGCCGATCACCGGCGCGATCAGCGACGACGAGCACGTCTACATCGAGCGTTTCGGAAAGCAGTATTTGACCGTTTTCAACGACAGCCCCGACCAGCGCACGGTCACGATCCGCCTGGAAGGCAAGGTCCCCGAGTCGAGCCGCGAGCTACTCACCGACCAGCCCGTCAAGTGGCGCACGCGCCAAACCAAACTAACCCTAAAACCCGAAGACGTGGCTGTGATCCAGCTAGGCGAGTAGCACGGACACATTTGCCGGAGAACGCGCTGCCCTTGGATAACCTTGTTCGGCAAATGTGTCCGTGTGGCGAAGCCACGAGAGGATTGTACCTTCCGTGGGTTCCTGCAACAATACGGGGCAAGGCTGAAAGGGTCTCACGCAAAGGCGCGAAGACGCAAAGAGGAGTTGGGGCAAGTGATTAGGGGCTAGCGGGCGGTGGCCGTCGAACTGTAGTCTAACGACCGATGAGAGCTTAGGGATGGGGCTTTAGGATAACCACAGAGTGCACAGAGACTGAAGAAGGGAATGGTTTTGGCTGTCCGGAAACTATTGTCTGTTTTTGGGGAGTGCTGTTTTTCTTTCTCTTCTCTGTGTTCTCGGTGTCCTCTGTGGTTATCTTTCCGTTTTCCAAATCAGTTGCGGCTTTCCCGGGCAAGTTCCTTGGGCGGATTCTTTGTCTTGTCAAACGGCCTCAGGCGGAACCGATAATTGTACTTTTTCTCGGTCAACTGGAACTGGGAATGGGGTCTTGCGCCCCAACTGTCGTCGCCGCCGACGCCCATTTGTTTGTGGTCGAGGTTTAGCGTGATCGCGTCGCGGCGGGTCAGTTCGTACTTGTGCTGGGCGATGTCGAGGTCTTCGGTCGTGTAGTGGTGCGCACTGACACTCAACAAGGGCATGCCGACGGCCAATAGCCCGATGCCGTCGTTGTTGGTTAGCGCGACCCAGCGGACGTCGGTCTTGTTGCCGTTCTCCTGCGGGCGGGAGTAGTCGACGAACTGCTCGTCGACCGTCCCTTCGTAAGCGCCGACTCGGGCGGCGTCTTTGCGGTCCGAGTAGGTCTCGACCGGGCCGCGGCCGTACCAGGAGAACTTCTCGAATCCGCCGGGCAGGGTCATTTGCATGCCGAATCGCGGCAGCTCGGGCAACGGCTTGTCGCCGGCCTGGTAGACACAATCAACCACCACGTCGCCGTTGCCGAAGATCGTGTAGGTAACGCCATAATCGGCCTCTGCGTCGGGCAGTCGCCCAACCACGCCGATCGTGACTACCGACGGCGCTTTCTGCTTGATCTCGACCTGCTCGATCTTCCAGTCACGTCCGGCATTCTGCCAGACGCCGCAACGGCCGGGCATGTTGTTGCCGCGGTCGTTGTCGGTCGGCGCTCGCCAGAAGTGCGGCCGAGGACCCGTTTCGATCAGTTCGACGCCCCCGTATCTGAGCGAACTGATCGTGCCTTGGGTCTTGTCGAATACGAGCGTGAAATCGGTTCCCGTGATCGTGGCCTGATCGTCGTCCTGTTGCAGTTTCAGTTTGGCCAGCGTGCTTGGATCGATCGGTTTGACCGGTTGTTGCCAAGGCAATTCAAACTGCTCGAAGGCTACCTCGTGTCCTGCCTTGGCCCAAGAGGTGTTCTTGGGCAGGCTGAAGCTGAGCGTCAGCCAGTACTCGGCGCCCGGTTCGAGTGCCGGTTTTTGTAGCGGGATCGTGACGACCTTCTTCTGCCCGGCCTTGATGTCGTCGACCTTGATTCTACCTTGATCGATTGTCCGATCGTCGGCGTTCAACTTCCAAGTGGATTCCACATAACCTAAGTCGATGAAGTCGTGCAGGTTGGCGATCTCGACCTTGCCGGCCGCCAGATCTATCGGTTTGACTTGGATATACTGATAGACCTTCTTGACCTGAGCCAGCCCGGGATGCGGCGTGCGATCGGCGGTCACCAGCCCGTTCATGCAGAAATTGTTGTCGCTGGGCGTGCCCGGCGGGCCGAAATCGCCGCCATAGGCGAAGAATGTTTCGTCGGAGCCGGCCTCTTCTTTTACTTCTCGCAGATCGAGCCATAGTACGGTACTTTCGTCCGGGCGGCGCTGCATATCGTCCAGTTGATCGGCCGGCAGGGCCCGATTGTAGATCCGCACGGCGGCAATCGCCCCATGGAACTGGCGATCCGGGTAGCTGGCGTTGCGGCCGATGTTGACCGGCTGGGCATCGTGGGCGACTGTGCCCTGGTAATCGACCGACGCAGCTTCCTTGCCGTCGACGTAGAGCTTCAATTGCTTCCCGTCGAACACGCCGGCCAGATGATGCCCTCGATCGTACCAATCCTCCGGCACGGGCGTGTGGACCGTCTTCCATCCGCCGCCGGGTTGAAAGACGAAGAACTCCAGCGAGTCGCCCTTCTGCTTCAGGCCGTACTGATGATCGCCTTTCATGATGACGGGGCTGTTCGTGTCGGTCGGCGAGGGTTTGAACCATGCCTCCAGGGTCAGTTGATCGCCGGTGATATCCAAGTGCGTCGCGTCGGGCAGCGTGACGTAGCCTTGCAAGCCCGAGTGTTCGCCTTGGCCGACGAGTTCGCCCGATACGCTGCCGATCAGCCCGAAGCGGCTTTGGTCCTTGACGCTCTTTCTTGTGGGCACTTTCTTGCGC
>CAYYOX010000002.1:0-13655 GCA_964473065.1 uncultured Planctomycetaceae bacterium
CAGACCGTGTTGTGGGAAGCGGGCGACCGATCGTATTGCCGTGTTTCGTCATCGTCGTAGGCCAACGAGCCTGGGTCGACGAACAGACGCTCGCCGGCATACGAAGCCTCGAAGGTGAGCGAGTCGGCGTGGGCATGACCGGGCTGGTAGTCGGGGCCAACCGGTCCCACGTCGAAGAAAACGCTCCAGGGATTGCCGTGCCAAACAACCAGGCCGAAATCGGGAAACAGTTTTCCGCCGCTGCGCGGAGAAGGATCAACGGCCGTCCCCAGCGTAGTTCCGCCGGTGGCGAGCATGGTTTTCGGATCGCACGCCCCGTTGAACCCTCCGTCGTTCAGCAGCGGAATCTGCCCGTCCGGGTGGCGTACCCAGGCGAGAAACTCGGCCATTTGCCGCCATGTGTTGCGCATTTTCTGTCGGGCCGGTTCGTCTTCGAGCAGAAACGCCAGCACCAAGAGGTCCTCCATCACGTGCAGATGATACATCGGCGACCGCTCGAAATGCCCTCCGTCGCCAAGCACCTGCTCGTCCGCCTGTTCGACGGCCAATCGGGTCGCCGTTTGCAGCCATTGCCGAGGCTCCGGTCCGTCGAAGAACCGCCCGGCCCAAGCCAATCCGACGGCATCGCGCAGCAAGTGGTTGGCCCGCAGGTCGTATTCCAAGTGCCCATGCAAATAGGCGGCTTGGGCCCAAAGGCTTCGCGTGAAGGTATCTTCGAAGGGCCCCCAGCGTTGCCGGCCCTCGGGTCCCAGTTCGTGATAGAGCCGGCACCACGATCCGATTCGAGTGGCAATGGCATAAGCGTTCCAGGCCAGATCCCGACTGCCGGGCGCGGCCAGATCACACCGGCTGATCCAATCCGCCAAATAGCCGCGTAACAGTTCGTCGGCCCGTTTTGCGTCAGGACCTTGCCGGGCAGCCATTTGGGCCAATTCCCAGGCCCAAGCATGGTAATGCAAGGCGACCGTCCACAGGCGATGCTCTGTTGCGGGCCCAAGGCGCCAATCGGTCGGCTGATATCCCAGGCGGCGACTGAAGTGCAAGTGCTCAAACACTCCTTGTTGAAGCTGCTGAAGAAGTTCTTCACCCCGGGCATCGGGGGAATGGGAAACGACCGGCACGGCCGGAAAATCGGTACGCTGCGGAACCACTTCCGGCACACCGATCGGTCGAGCCGGGCGACGGCGTTCCCAGCGATAGCGCAGCCGCCAAGCGATCTGCGACAGCTTGAGACGCCTTACAGTCCGCAAAGCGCGAATGAAATTGTTAAAGCTCATCGAGAAAGGGAGGCCTCTATTGATCTCGATTCTTTGTTCATTTGAAGGTTAGGGGCAAACCGTGCGTTTACGAAGGAATAGCAAAGTTCGTTTCGATTCGGGGATCGGCTCTTCTTTGATCAATTCGAAGCTTTCCAGGAAACACTTTCGGCATGAGTCGAGCGAAAGGTCACCGAACAGATTGACGCGCAGTTTGATCAGCCGTTCGAACATGCTGTCATCCGTAGGCACGAATTCGAGGACCAAGTCACGCTCGGTCAACTGGAAAAACATGTCGCGAATGTTTTCGAGTGACAAGTTTCCTGAGACCAGGAGGTGGTGAATCAACGCCAGTGCAAACACACAATCGGGGCGAGCCCGGCCAATAAATGGGGTCCGCTCGCAGTTCATGTAACCGATACCCGGGCTGGGATTGCACAAATCGATAATCAGCGGAGTGATTGGTGAAGGGTCTTTTCGCAGTCGACGATAGAGGAGTTCGACGGCGTCGTGGTCGGAGTCGACGGCCATGACCTTGGCCCCGCACTCGGCAGCCAGATAGCTGTACTCACCCGTATTGCAGCCGAGGTCGAGAACGCGATCCGGCGTGGTAGATTCGAGGAATTCCTTGATGAGTTGTTTCTTGGCCGCTTCGGCAGGCTCTTCGTAGTTGCAGATATCGGTGTATTGCGACCATACGCCTTTTGTTTTGTAGCCGGCCGCCAGTTTGCGAAGTTTCTTCTGGATTCGCCGCAAATTGAGGATCTGTGGGCCAGTATTTTCTTTCGGCTTTTCGAGTATATCCCGTTTCATGCGTTGGTCTTTGTTGGCCCACCCGGTCAAAACGGCGGGCAATGTCAGGTCCAACACCAAACTCGGTCGCCATCGTTGGAGCCAGCCGAAACCCTGGACCACCTGTGCCGCATCGCGCCCGCCAAGATTGGCAAGAAAGTAGGAACGCAGGTCCCACCCGCAGTGGCGAGAAAGCAGCAACGGGAATAGAAACATTTGAGAAAACTGCCCCAGCGCGAACCATAGATCCAGTCGCGACGGCTGTTCGATCGACGGGATATCGATAAACACGGGTCGGCTGTCGACGAATTGGATATTGTAGGCCGTGGCGTCCTTCAAGGAATGGCCGGACTGCAATAATCGGCACTGCAGGTCGATCGTATGAATCCCCGCGTCGGCCAGCATCGAGACCGACCATTCATAGGGATAGGTGATAATGGGGATTACTTCATGTTCGAGGAAATGGTCGAACTCGGGATGCTCGTCGGCTAGTGTCTGGCGGAGTTCCTCGTTCTCGACGAACTGTGTTCCCACAATCGTTCGGTCCTGAACGAGCTCTGGGATCAGATTGCTGTCAAACAGCCCCTGAATAATCTGCCGACACTCCTCGTCGATAGCGCGATAAATCGCGCCATCACGCCAGAAGACATAGCCGGATGGATCCCGAAACGAGCCCGCAATGCGAGATTCATCACGGGATAACTCGCCGCTTGAGGTCATTTGGAGGTCTCCCCGTCTGCCGAATCTTTGTCCGAGCTCTTCCAAGGCGTCAGGAGCCGGAGGACTCTGAAGATGGAACGCCGAAAGAACGCAGCGCATCCCAGTACGCCCGCGACGATCACCTGCATCAGGATAACCCCTGAGACAGGATCAATGTAGGAAAACAATAGTATCGTCATAGTCAACTCCTTTGCGAGAAGAGAAAGTCAGTAATAACCCAGGGGGGAATAAACCTCGCGAGCATCACCCGTATCGGGATCTTGTCGACTTTAGCAGCCGATGCTCGCCAGGCCAGTATTTGGGTGGTCAGGGTTGATCCTCACGAATCATCGTTGTCACATCCGTGAAGTAATAGGGTCTGGCGTTGCCGCCGCCATCCCCGTCGGGAGTATTGGGTTGAAAATAGAACACGCGATCCTCCAGCAGGTCGATGTCAGCATCGAAGTATTCCCGCAAGAGAAGTCGAAACGTATTAATCGGCGAGATCGTCTGGGGGATCGTTTCCGCCATGTCAACCCCCGGGAGGTGGAATGCTGAAATGATTCCAGTACGCTTTCGAATCTGTGTTGGCAGGTCCGCATTTATGTCGGCCTGCCGCAGGTAGGGTCCCTCGTCGGACTGGATCACAATGATCGGTTCCGTTTCGGAGTTATCGAGGATGCTATCGACCAAATCAAGAATCTTACCGTTGGAAAAGATCAATTGGTTCACGTAGTTCTCTGCGTCGCTGCGAAGCGATGCTTTGAACCAGGGGATCGTCGAACCGTCCCGGTCGAAGACAAACGGAGGATGGGGCAATAAAAAATGGGCGTACACGAACTTTGGGCCCGGCTCCGGCGCAACCTTCTTCAAGTCTTCGAACTTCTTGAGCACCTGTTCGGGGGAACGCTTGAGCATGTACAACCTGACCAACGGGGTCAGGCCGTAGATTGCCTCCGCGAACTCGGACGGAAACGGCGAAACACGGTAGTTGAAGTCGGCGATTCTACTGTTGCGAAACGGAGTATACCAGTTGCCAAAATGGTAGTACCGATAGCCTTTCGACTTCAGTAGGCGCCCAATGGCGTGACCCCGAGGCAATGCATTCACGACATCCTTGTCGGATAAGTGTCCGCGGAGGTACTTCATATTCAAGGTGGAAATCAGCGATTCAGCCGTTTTGGGATAGTTTGCCAGACTCTGCTCGGCAAGGAAGAAGCCACGGTCCTGAAGCTGATCGGTGAATTGCCCGTTGTCGAAGTCAAAATGATTTTCGAGTGTCTGGTTGTCCGCGTAACGATCGAAAACGAGGTAATAGATATCGCGACATGGCTTCGGTCGTTGAAGGACAATCTCCTCCTCCAGGTCCTGCGTCTGCTCCGCGATTCCAGGTAGAGTTGCAGAATACTCCTTTGCAAGCGAAATGCCAATTGGTGGCAGCAAGACCAAGATCAGCATCGTGGAAATCGTATTCAGTAGTTTGGTCGCTCGTACGTCGTCAAATCGTGCCAGGCGAAGCCAGACCAAGCCGGCAAGCACGAGTAGCCCCCAAATAATCATCACATATCGGTGACGGCCAAGAGGCAGGCCTAGTGGCACAAGCGTTATGTTTACCATGTAGAGCAAGTGTTTGTAGAAGAACCAGAGCGCTAGGACATAAGATGCGGCCAAGGCGGCACGCTCCTTGGTCGCGAAGGCGACTCGCGCGGAAAAAACGCCCGCCAATGCCAGGCAAAGGACTGCCAGCAGTGGAACCGGGATGTCAATCAGGCGGGCCTCGTCGGAATTATTCGCATAGATTGCGATGACGGGGAAACTCGCAATCAGGAACGGGTGAAAAGCGCGAGCCTTGGCCTCGCCAAGTCGGCAAGGCTGATCCTCTTTCGAGGACGTCTTGGCGACACCCGCCTCTTCAGAACTCTTGTTTTCAAACGCCATCGGGATATCTATTGAAGGCCAGATGAGAATTCATGGGTCAAGCGACCGTGAGCCAACTCGACACGGTCTAAGACACGAAACCCAGGTAATTCGAGTGTACTGGAATATGTAACCGTTTGCAAGGAACTACGGGATTCTGTGGGCAAATCGTTACTCACGAGTTCTCGACACCTCGATATATAACGAGGCGCCAGATCCTGCAATCCCTTATACCACAACGGCTTAACTCTCTCGGCTGCACGCGAGAAGACCTCGTAGGCTTTACGACTCCGGTGAAGTATCATTCTATTGTAACTGTCCGCTGAATTCGGCGATTGCGACGGCCTCTTTGCGTCGTAAACTTTCGAGCGCAGCGAAACTGACCAGCGTCGTTGCGCTGAGCGAGGCGAAGTCGATCGGCATGGAGTTTCCGTCTTTTACTGCTGTGATGAAAGCTCGAATTTCGTTGCTATGGCCCTTGTCGGCCTTCATTTGCTTGAGTTTCTTCTGTCGCTTGGATGCGGAGAAGAGTTGAAGTTGCCGGAAATCTTCCAGCACGCCCGTACAACCGCCGGCGAATGCTTCGACACGTTCCTTGCTGTAAGCGGGTGATCCGGTTGTCGTATAGATGAGTTGGCAGACGGACCCATCGGCGTAGGTGACGGTCACCGCCGCGTCGTCGGCGCCCAGGTTTGGCGGCGCGGCGGCAAAAACCGTCTCGGGAGTCGAGTCGGTCAGATAGGCGAAGAAGTCGAAGAAGTGACAAGCCTCGCCGACGATTCGCCCGCCTTCGGTCGGGTCGGATATCCAATGGTCCTCCGGCGACGGCCCGGCATTGCAGCGGTATTGGACCGTCAAAGGTCCGCGACCTTGGAGAAACTGTTTCAGTTCCGTGGCCAAGGGAGCGAAGCGTCGATTGAACCCGACCATCACCCTTGAGGGATGTTCCTTTATCGTGCGGTGGATTTGGGCAAGTTCATCCAAGGTGATAGCCAACGGCTTTTCGACGAAGGCGGCTTTGCCGGCCTTCAAGGTGCGACACACGCCATCGGCATGCTGCGAGTGAGGCGTCATCAGGAAAACGGCGTCGGTATCCGCGTCCTGCCACACGTCGTCGGCCGACGACGTGCAGAACTCGAATCCGTACTTCTTTCCGACCGCCCGAGCCGAAAGACCCGAGGCCGTCACAATCCCACGCGGGACAACGTCGTCGAACTTCGCAAGCGTGGGCAAGAAGAACGCACGGGCAAAACCCCCGGCGCCAATGAACGAGACGCCTGCCCGGTCGACCGGCTTGGGCTTCTCTGAGGTCTTAAGCACAATCGGCCCGGAGGCAATCTCCGGTTCGGTTTCTTCCGCGAGGTGATAGGTCAGAACCACGCCCAAATGGGGTTCCTGGTTTTCGAGGATTAGTTGGTAAGCCTTTTCAGCCTCTTCGATGGAGAACCGATGTGTAGTGCACATCTCCGGACGAATACTTCCATCGGCGACCAGATCGAGAAAGGCCTCCATATTGCGGTTTTCGGTCCATCGAACGTAGCTGATCGGATAATCCTGCCCGTGTTCTTCGTACTGCGTATCGTAACGTCCCGGCCCATAGGATCGGGAGATGATGAAGGTCAGTTCCTTCATGAAATAGGGTTTTCTCGGGATATTCATCTTGGTCACGCCGACCATAACGACGCGAGCCCGATCGCGAGCCAGCCGGGCCGCCTGCTCGATCGGTTCATTGCTTGCGGTGGCGGCCGTGATCAGGATCGCATCGGCGCCGCGGTCTCGAGTAAAGGCTTGCACCTGGATTTCGGTCTTTTCGCCCTCTAACACGAGTGCGAGGTCGGCGCCGGCGGAGGCTGCCAACTCGACTCGTTTCGGGTCGGGGTCGAGTCCGATCACGCGGCACCCGGATGCCTTGAGCAACTGCACAGACATTTGCCCGATCAATCCCAGGCCAAGCACGACGACATTCTCGCCAACGCGAACATCGGCATTGCGAATACCCTGCAGCGCGATCGCTCCAACAACGGCGTACGCGGCCGCCTCGTCGGAAACGCCGTTGGGTATCGGCACGGTCAGCAGTTTTGGGACATAGTTGATTTCCGCATGGTTTGCATATCCCGCTCCGCCACAAGCGACGCGCTGTCCTGCCTGGAAGTTCTGTGCACGCGAGCCGGCGGCAACCACCGCTCCGGCGACGCTGTACCCCATCGGAGCATCACGATCGAGCTGGTTCTGAACGGTCTTAAACGTGGCCAAGAACCCGTCGCGCTGGACTTTGGTGAGGACCTTTTTGACCAGATCGGGACGCTCTCTTGCCTTGCCGAGCAAGCTCTTTTGGGCGAGTTTCATCATCGCCCGCTCGGTGCCGGCAGAAATCAGTGAGGCGCGGTTGCGAACCAGGATTCCGTCCTCGCGTAACACGGGCGCCGGGACGTCAACTACGCTGATGTTCCCGTTCTTGATGTTTTGAGTGAGTTGTTTCATGGGGATCTCCTCTTCTCGCCTTGGCGTCAAGGCCTGATAGTGTCCTTCGCGCTCCGTCGCGGAGCCACCGCAAGGTGTTGCTTGCCTGGTTCATTAACGTGTGTTGTCTCGCGATTGTGTTTGGCAATCGTTTCCATCTTAAGCGGATGAAGGCTCGTAGCGATTCAATTTACTTTCGGCAATCCGGATAAGACGCCGGTGCATTATATAGAACTGCTTGCCTTCTTCCGGTGTTTGTGGTTTCCTTTCAAGAGTGCCGGCAAGATAGTCGACACACGTTGCGACCATCTGTCGACACATGAAGGGCCCAAATCTATCTCGAAGCATCTTGATGTCTTCGCCGGGTTCCAGTGCAAGTTTCGTCACGCGCAGGATATCACCGGTATCCACACCCTGGTCCATGAAATGTACTGTTATTCCGATCTGGCGAGGTTTGTCTTCGAGTATCGGCCATTCCACGACGTCCATTCCGCGGTACTCGGGCAAAAGGCCCATGTGGCAATTAAGTATTCCCGCTCCCGAGTTTTCCAAGGCATCCTTTCGAATCAAGCCGCCTCCCGTGGAAACCACCAAATCGGGATCGGCCTCCCTAAGCTTTTCAACTACGAGTGGATCGTTCAGGGAGTTACAGTAAATGACCGGTATATTGTAGCGGCCATGGAATTCATCCACCGTTTTCTGATGGATGTTTTCGGCTCGCAATAGGTCGACGATCGTCTCGCACTCCTTGCTGCTGTATGCTCGTTTCCTGAGCACAAGTTTCTTCCAGATCTTCCTCAGCAGTCGGGAACCGTCTCGTGTGAACTCCGTGACGAATCGCGAGGGGTTGACCAGTCGCCTGACGATGATCGCCGAAACCTGAACATCGTGGCGAAGCAGCAGTTCCGTAACGGCGATGGTATATAGGCTGAAACGACTGGGTGAAAAGACGACCACGTTGTTCATATACGATTCCTTTCGCCAATGCACCCTACTGCATACTCGGTGATCAGCAACAAGCGAACCTGAAACAGCGCACTTATGAAGTCCGTTCCGGTCTTATCTAAGTGTCTCACGAGGGCCCCCCTGCGGAACACCCATGCCAGGTCGGCTAGCTTCAGCACTGTGTTCAGGAACCGGGCATCCCCGACATAGAGCCCGTAATCGAGAAGGAAGGCCGACAGTTGCAATAGGTGCAACCCCGCGGCGCGGCGGTTACCACATTTTGTTACGGCCCTTTTTCTCAGAGAGGAATGACGAACCTCACAAAAACGCATCAGGGTTTCCGCCCAATACGCGGTGGTATCGAGATCTGCTTCGGCATAGACATTCATTCGCAAGGCGAGCAGTGTGTCTTCGGAAAGGTCTTTGAAGTTTGCCTTCTGGGATGGGGAATTGGGCGCAACTTCGGGGTCGAATCGAAGGGTTGGCAGTGGGGGTAGATTGAAGTATTCAGGCGCATCGCGCAGGCAAACCAGCGGCCCGCGGTAATCTTCCAGCAGCCCCCGGTCCTTTCGAAGAAGCGAGTTCCAGCATTCGCAGAGCAACTCGACTCTGCCCGACGCGTCTGTCATGTTTCTATTTTGCACAATGCCGCCTTGCCGTCAAAGCCCTTGATGGCTTCGAAAAACAGATAAAAGGAATCACTCGTTTGTTGCCCGTCGGCAAAAGCGATAACACCACACTTGAAATACTTTCTCGGCAGCCCGTCATGCTCGAAGCGATGTATTGTTTCCCAGTGCTCAAGGTCTGTCGAAACCATAAGGTGCGCGAATCGATCGTGAACGCCGACTCCGGTCTCCTGGGCGGTCGCGGCCAAGTAGTAGCCGTCGGCCAATCGTTTGGAATACCACACGGGCCCGGGAAAGCGGCTCCTTGTTTCGACGGATCGCGATTGCCGATCTAACTTTACGTGATAGCTGTCTTGCAGAGGCGAGTCCATAATCCAGTGCACGGCGTCACTCTCGAAGAACGCATTGCAGGCTCGGTAGATCTGCTCCCCACTGCCGATCCATTCGATATCGCTGAAGTCCTTTTCAGCGCACAGAACGTGACATTCGTTTGCAAAATCGCCTGTAAACACCCAGATCTTCTCTTCGCAAGGATCCCAATAGCAACCGTGAACATGTTTTGTCTTGCCTGGCGGAAAAAGAAAAGCGGTTTCCCAACTCTTACCTCCGTCCCGACTTCTGTAGATCGGTACTTCCAAGCGGTCCGCGTTGGCGCCATATTCACCGAAAACAAGCTCTCGCTGCCCAATGACAGCCACGGATTGATGCAAGACATTGCGGCAGTTCTTCAGCTTAAGCGTCTCGGTCAACTTCTTCGTATCTCGGCAATAATGATAGACTTTACCCTGCCGAATAATAGCCAAGCCCCCACTCACAGGGACTACGTTGCACTTGTCCAGCCTTAACGCTCGCCTGGCCAACCTGCTCGCCCCCAAGATACTCTTGAATCCGCTGTTGGGCAGACGGATGACAGAGTCGTTCCCCTCGCCGTTGATGAGTATTCTGTTGTGGCAACTCATTATGGACAACCCAGGGGCTGCATAGTGAACGATCTCTCTGTCCAGAATCTCTTTGAAGACTAACTTCATGTCCCGTTCTTATTTGTCAATGTCGACCTGTTGTATCACCAAGGGTGTCTT
The DNA here is from genome assembly GCA_964473065.1 of uncultured Planctomycetaceae bacterium. GTDB lineage: Bacteria > Planctomycetota > Planctomycetia > Pirellulales > Thermoguttaceae > CAYYOX01. The sequence continues at coordinate 9,775 of CAYYOX010000002.1, forward strand.
GCCCGACGCAGCCACCGGGAGCGTATGATAATATCCAAAGTGGATTCGAATCTCCTGATCCACGGCATCTTGCATCTTCTGGCGGGTTTCGTGCTGATCGTTCTCAGATACGGATTAGGTCTTCCAGCAATGGGCAGACCTGCTGTTCGAGTGCCTCCAGGCTGTAGTTAGCAGTGGCGGTAGCGCGAGCATGTTGGCCAAGTGTGCGGGCATGATCCGGCTTTTTCATCAAAGCCACAATTCGACCGGCGATGTCTTCGGAATCTGAACCAACCACAAAGTCCTCGCCTACGGCGCCAACAACACCCTCAATGCCGGTGGGAGTGGAAACCAACGCCTTGCCGGCCAGCATGGCAACGATACTTTTCAGTTTCACGCCGGAACCGATGCGTTGCGGGTTGACGAAGATAGCACCTTTTTCGAGGAGGGTTCTGTCATCGGGGATGAAGCCGAGAATGTCCACGCCTTCGGCAGTATGGGCAAATCGTTCCATGCCGCGACCCGCGAGGAGCAGGCGAGCCTGGGGGACATCCTGGCGGACCAGCGGCCAGCCTCGCTGGAGAAACTTGGCCAACCCCCCGCCTTTTCGGCGATCGGCAGTACCCACATGGACAACGGTCTGGGAATCGCCGGGCAAAACCGACGCATAACGTTCGGCGTCCAGCGTCACGCCAAACGTGCCGTCCGGATTGATACCCAACCGGGACTGATATTCTTCACAGTCCGTGTTGCTAATGGCCCATACTCGATCCGCGGATTCACAGACAGATTGTTCCAAGTGTCGCACTTTACGTTGTTCCATTTGCCAAGCCCGCCTGCGGGGCAGAGAGCCGAGCTTCTCAAACCCTGCGAATGCCTTGGACATTACATTGTGGCTTCGAATGGCCACGGGAACATCCGGTAGTTCTTTGCGAATCGTGGGAAAAAGAGATGCCGGAAGAATGTCTTCGACGATGACAGCCAGTGAAGCGTGGCGGCTTTCCGCGGACTCGCGGATATGACGCAAAGCTAGCTGAACCGAGTCGTTGGTATCCGTGTAGCGAGCGGCTGCCGCGGGCGTGCTTTTTGACAGACTGGTAAGAAAGTAGAACCAATGGGGCCTTTGCGAAACCGGAAAGTGCGTCCACTTAACAATGTCATGATCCCAGGACGTCCCCTCGGGCTGGGGCTTGGCATCGAGCGACACAAAATGGACTCGGTGGAAGAACCTTGTGAAAACCAATAAACTTGCTCGCACGGCAATACCGTAGCCGCCGTGCTCTGAAGGCCAGGCGGGTGAAATCACAACGGCTTCAAGATTAGTCGGCATATTAGCAGACCTAGGTACTTTGGTTTTCGTTTGTGTGGCTCTAGCGTTTTCGTTGTGGGGCTCTAGACGGCATTTCAAAAGTCTTGTTGACAAAAGGGCTCAAGCGAAGCAAGGTCACAAATCAATCTCGCTACGAGGATGCGGGATGCCCTAGATCGCCCGTTTCTGGTCGACGGCGTCGGCTGTTCATCAGTGCCATCATTCCTGTGACTCGAGCCGTTTCCTGGATCCGCATGGTCGGCAAGTAATCGACAAGGCATATGGAGAACGCCATCAGTAGTGCGAGTGATGAAGGGAGGAGCGCATGAGACTGAAATACCCCATCCGCACCCGCTGTGATGAGCAGGCAGATCGGTAGGATAGCCAACTGGGAGAATCCCGGTTGACGTTGAAGCGATCTAAACATCTGGACTCCACGGGCACTCAGCACAAGTAGAGTAGAACACAAGAAAGCAAGTCCCAGGAGGCCCATCTCCAATGAGGTCTGTAAAAAGACACTGTGTGCGTTGAATGTGTTAATGGCAGTTGCTCCGGGAATCCAGCCATGTCCGATCAACGGTCGCTCTGCGATGAGGCCGGCCGTGAACCACCAGGTGTCGGCGCGAGTGTTCTTTATAGAAATCAGGCGTTCCGTGGAAACGTCTGATCCTACGATTTCGAAAACAACGATTGCGGTCACAACTACGAACGCCGCCAAGAGCAGCATTTGGACCCGCCGCCCTCCTCGCGGCATCATCATCACAAGAAACCCTAGGATTACCAGAGCAGTAGGACTACGGCTCAACGTCAAAAGAATCATTGCAACCAGAGCGGCCGATGAGACGTAAGCGATGCTTTTCCACAATCGGGACTGGTCATTAAGCGCGAGGTAAATGCAGACCAGCGCTAACGGAAGAAAGTTGCTCGCGACTCGAGTAGCCACGACGCCAAATATCTTTGGACGCCCCCATACTAGGAACGTTCCGGAGTGCAAGAGAAAGTATGCCAGAACCAACAACCCTACTATTCCGGATGCTACGGCCATAAATCGGAGTCCGCGGATAAGCTCTTGTCGATCGCGAGTACTAGCGGCTAACAAGACTCCCGCAACTACAACCAAACCATACTGTACTTTGAATCTCAGGGCCCAAAGCGGCACAGTACTCCACACTGAGGATAACACATAGACTGCGGCAAAGGCAAGCCAGAGTTGTGAAGCCGTGCGAATCGCTCCTTGATGGTACTTAAACAAGCCAATCACCACGAGAAGCACCAGGCAATACCCGCGAAGCCATCTTATCAATATGCCGATCGCACCAAGGTCCGGAGCCATTGAAAACGGCGCCAACACAAGGATCACACTGGCCAAAATATAAAGCGGATTAACCACTCGCGATCCAACCGCCAACAAGCCGTGCCCCAGGAGGGCCGACATGATGAGAAGGATCAATTGGAATGAATTCAAGTCTGCAAGCATCTACAGTTCTCCTGACTTACGCTGACGCTGTCGTGATATCTTAATTCTTTGCTCGGAAACCGGTGTGCTAGGTAGTTGCCGGTTCGGATGGCCGACGAGCCAGCAGCTCCGTGCAGGCAGTCTCGTCGACCCCGTCAAGTGCATCGCACTGATACCCGAATGAATGTAGGATCTCTAAGCATTGCTTGTGAACTTCCTTGCCGTGCGTAGCCAAAAACACGCTCGGGGCGCCTTCCCGAAGAATCGTCTCGGCCCCCTTCAGTACGCCGGCCTCTGCGCCCTCGACATCAATCTTAATACAATCAGGCAGAGGAATCTTCTGCTGTCTATACAAATCATCAAGCGATACGAGTTCAACATCAAGCTCTCCTTCAGATGCAAGCATCCCCATCATGGGCGTGGGGCCTGCGAGGAACTTGGCGGCGCCCGGCTTGTCGGAAACAGCGGCACGAACTACGGTCGTATTGTGAATTCCATTCAGTTCTAAGTGCCGAGTAAGGTGGTCTAGATTTCTTGGCAAAGGTTCGAAAGCGAACACATGTCCTTCGTCGCCGACTAAAGCTGATCCCAAGAGCGTGTAGAACCCGACGTGGGCTCCAACATCAAAGAGCACTTCGCCTTGCGATACGTGCGCCGCGAACGCAAGTTGCTTGTCTTGCTCATAGCTACCCAGCCAGCAACCATGGTTACTTGCGCCGACAATCCACTTCTTACCTCGTAACGGACCCTGCTTGATTCGGACCACCATATCGCGAGGAAGCAGCCGTAATGGAAGCCGAAGCAGTCTTCCTAACACCGAAGTAACAGGAATTCGAGAGTAATTGATCATCGAGATACCCTTTCATACTCATGCGAACTCGTTGGTGAGCCGGCAATACTGCGGTGAGATGCCGTGGTCGCATCCCGTCTCTTAGTTAGGCTGACTCTCGCCCAAGTAACGAGTCAAATACGGCAGCTAAATGTTTCGTCAGGTTCCGACGCTCGAATTGGTGAATCAACTCGCAGTCGGGATCAATCTTCAGTTTGCCGGCCAGCTTCTTTTCCATCAGACTAATCAGCATGTCCTTGATGGCGCCGATGTCGCGGGGATCCACGCTCCAGCCGGTGCGAGTGTCC
>CAYYOX010000002.1:13665-41490 GCA_964473065.1 uncultured Planctomycetaceae bacterium
CGGCTGCCAAGATGGGCTTTCGTGCAGCCAAGTACTCGAAGATCTTGCCGCTATAGTTGTAATTGCGATACTCGCCGTCGTTGTTCATGTGTGACTTCATAGGAAGGAACAGAACGTCGGAACTCATCAGCAATCGCGTACTCTCCTTGTGGGGCAAGTATCCTTTGATCGAGATCACTTTATCCAGCCCGAGATCGTGTACAAGTTCTTTGTTCTTCTCGCCAAACCTTCCGGCAAACGATAGTCGGATACGGTTTTCCCATTCAGGATGCTCGTCCAGCAACTGTCGAACCGCATGTAAGAGAAAGTAGGGTGAATGCGTCGACATATCGCATATCGCATGTCGAAATAAGATGTGATCCACCCAAAACTGTGAAAATGGCCCCAGCTTTCTACCAATCGGAGGACGGTCGTAGTCGATGAATACTCCCGTATACCCAATATGCAGTTCCGGTCCGGGCGGCGGTTCCACTTGCGCCGGGAAATCGGGCGGGTCAAACCCGTTCGGTATGACATGTACTTTGTCTTCCCACTGGGGAAATCGCTGGACCAGAAAGTCTTTCATGGTCGGCGTAACCACAACGATTGCATCAGCCGCCTCCAATACCAGCGTTTCTTGACGTTCCTCAAACCGATAATGCCATTTTGTCGGCCAGATGCGAAGCGAGTCGTCGCACCAAGGGTCGCGGAAATCGACCACCCAGGGTACCCCCAATGCCTTCTTCAGGTTGCGTCCCAAAATGGCGCTGCTAAACGGTGATACGGACGTGTAGATGAGATCTATGTTGTGCTTCGAAGCAATTCTTAACGCACGTTTGCGGGCCCAAGGAACCCATGCCAGAATGTTGCGGTCAGGCGACAAGAAAAACTTGGAGAGACGGCGCAGCTTGTACTTGTCCGGCAGGTGAATCAGATAACGCTCCCAGCCGCGACAACGGAAGAGTTCCGTGTGCTGAACATCTTCCAGCAAGGTTTCGTCGATCAAAGTGTCATTCGACAACCGAGCGATATTCTCTTCCGCCGCAGTCAGCACAAGGGGCCGATAGTTGAAGTCGGGAAGATACTTCGCAAACTTCGCGCTACGCTGTACGCCCGGACCGCCACGAGGAGGGAACTCGTACGCTACGAACAGGACGTTCGTGCCTGATTGGCGGTCAGTGCCTGATTCGTAGTCTGGCATTATTGCTCACTCAGGATTTGCACAATTCGCTTGGCCGCCTGACCGTCGCCGTATAGCGATGGCCGTTCAACCTTGCCGTTGTTTTGGTATTGCTCGACCGCCTGTACGATTCGCTCGGGGTCGGCCCCCGCCAAACGGTTCCAGCCGACTTCGACCGTTTCCACCCATTCCGTCTCGTCGCGAAGCGTTACGCAGGGGATGCCCAGGTAATAGGCTTCCTTTTGGACTCCGCCGGAGTCGGTCAGTACGCAGGCGGCGTGTTGCTGGAGTTCTAGCATGTCGAGATAGCCCACCGGGTCGATGGCGATCAATTGCGTCGGATCAGTCGGATTTCCAGAAGCCGCGGGGACCGGGCTCCACGAGGCGTCGAGTTGATGGCGTGCAGCGGCGGCTTTCGTGCGCGGATGCAATGGCAGGATAACAGGGTACGGAGTACGGCGCAGTCCCTCGATGATCCCGGCCAGTCGTTCCGGCTGATCCGTGTTGTTGGCCCGGTGGACCGTTGCCACGCAATACTCTCCCGGTCGGATCCCCAGTCGATCGAGGATGTCGGACCGTTCTCGGGCCCTCGGGGCAAAACAACGGATGCAGTCGGCCATGATGTCGCCCACGTTGTATACGCCGGCCGTAATCCCTTCGGCCGCAAGTTGGTCGACCGAGTGTTGTGACGGGGTAAACAGCCATTGCGAGATTTGATCGGTCACGATCCGGTTGATTTCTTCGGGCATCTCGCGATTGAAACTTCGCAGCCCGGCTTCGATATGGGCGACGGGAATGTGTAGTTTTACGGCGGCCAAGGCCCCGGCAAGCGTCGAATTCGTATCGCCGTAAACGATCACCGCGTCAGGCCGAACTTCCTGCAAAACTTGCTCGATTCGTTCGAGCATGGCGCCCGTTTGCGCGCCATGCGATCCGGAACCGACTTCCAAGTGCTTATCCGGAGCGGGGATCCCCATCTCGCGGAAGAAGACATCCGACATATTATCGTCGTAATGCTGGCCCGTATGAACGAGAAACTCCTGATGTTCCCGTCGGAGTTCGCTGCTCAACGGCGCCGACTTCACGAACTGGGGTCGCGCCCCGACAATCGTTACAAACCGCATTCAATAGCCCCTAAGTTTGCCACGACAGGTCGATAGGCTCTTTGGCATGATGTGAAAAGGAAACGACACTACCCAGTCCGCGCAAATGCCCCCCAGACCACGCATCTGTTGGCCATGACGTCGGTCGGCCCTGCCAGACAGTGCAAACAAAGTGCCTTTCGCGAGCAATACGACATGGCGGTTCGTCTGAAAGGCTCTTGACGATTGCGCACCCCGAATGGGGCTCGGTCGGCGTGCAAAGTGCGCTGATCCACCATCGACGAGGGTGACACGAGGAAACATCGTGTCCCGTTTTCGGAACAACCCTTCGCCTATGCTCATATTTTTACGGATTCCTCGGCTCCGATCAATCATCACTCTGGGGGGCAAGTCGATAACCTGGGGTGGTTCAGGAATTGCTTCCGAAATTTGTTTAGCCGCCGTCGGGCTGTAGGTATGACTTAATCTATCAGGCACAAGCCGCTGAACTCCCTTTGTGGGGACTTGAATCTAGACACAGGGATATCACTCTTTCGGCCAGGGTCTTTGCGGACCGACTTTCAACCGCCGGTCCGGCGTGTCGCTGGAGAAAGTGTTGCCGTTGAACCTCCAACTCCGGTTGGTGTTCCGCCGAAAAGAGCCGATCTAGTGCGGCGCGAATTTCCTCGACTGACCCGGCGCCGAGCGCTCCGCCATCGGCCACATAGGGATAGCGATCCGGTTCGTCGGAGAAGTTCACGCAAATCGCCTTGCGACCCAGCAAAATCGCCTCCAACACCGTGGTCGACGAACCGCTGATTAGTAGATCGCAGGCCGTCAAGAGTTCGTTGACGTTGTCATCGAAGAACTTGACGTTTGTGGCGCCTATCTGTCGTGCGATCCCGCGATAGACATCCATCGGTACATCCCGAGGGTTAGTTTTCACGCAAACCAGGCAGTCCTTGTCGTCTTTTATTGCTTCAAGAACAGCCTCGCCTGCCTGGGGGAACCAAGGAAACTTCTGCGATGCCAGCAACACGATCCGTTTTTCCTGCGGCAGGCCCAAACTCCTCCGAGCCGCTGACGTATCGGGGCGATTTCCGGCCAAACCATCAAGCTGCAGCCCTCCAGTGATCCACACGCGATCGGCCGGAAACGCGCCGTGTTCACAGACCGTCTGCTTGGCAAATTCTCCATGTACGGCAAGGTAGTCGGGGGCCGGCGAGCCTTCCAGTTGGCCGGGCGGGAGTGTGTAGATCATGTGCATCGGGAAAACGGTCCCATGTTGGATACCCACCGTTGTAATCCCTAATCGGTTGGCGGCCGCAATGTGTTGCATACCCGACTCGTACATCTCCTCGGTAATCAGCATTACCCTAACATCGCCTGCCGCCCGGATCGATTGTGTAATGGCCCCTACGGCCTGATCCCAAACTCCGAAACGCGTGAATGTTCGTCGCAACAAGGGCGCGTAAAGCCCCGCGACATCCGCGCCGGCGAAAGTAAAAGAGCTGCGAAACGCGGGGGTGCGTTCCAGGCGCCAGTAGCGAATTAAAGCGGCCAAGTGCCGGGGAGCCGTTCGAAGTTGAGCACCGAAGGCGACGTATCGTTCCTTGATCGGCACGGCATGGTGGAGTTGGCGAAGCAAACGCCAACCGGTATGACATACATACGCCAAGCTTCGATATCCCCGAAAACGTCCCGGCAGCGGGATGGCCGGTAGATACCGGTATTCCATGCCCGGCGCTGCTTCGAGCAGGGCTTCGTGAAGATCTTTCCAAAAACAGAGAGACACGCGGCCTCGATCGATTCGCGAATAGGGGAAGAGTTGCGAGGCATAAACGACTGCCGGAGCATGGCGTAGCGGTTTTGCTTCTCGAGGGAGGCGTGCAAAACGTCGGGCAAGGATGGCCCTGATTATCACACACACGGGCCAAGCAATCATCCACATCAGCGCGGCGCAGACCCACCGCAGGCGTCCCGACCAAGGGTCGAACGTATCATCGGCAGATCCCGGCAGGAATTCGCAAGGATACTGCTCGGCAGCGCAGACCGATCCCAGCGCGTGTGCCAAGTCGGGTTGTTGTGTAAAAACCAGTACGCGCTTAGGAGCGTCGCGCCGGATGGCCCGAGCCGCAATCCAGAGGCTTTTCAGCTTGGGGAATACACCCGTGTCGGGATGTCGCATTATGCCGGGACCGGTCCACCAGACCGAGTAGCCGTCGGGTCGTCGGAAAAGCTGGTCGAAGGTATTGCCCTTCCAGACACATTGCCTCGGCCATGCGTCAAGAAAAGCCAGAAACTCTTGCCGCAGGGCATCGGTATCGATAAGATCGTTCGACGCGATCCGCCGCCAGTCCTTCGGCAGTGCACTCGGCTCGGCTTGCGGGTCCAGGTTCAACACAGCCAGGGGCTCTTCGGCGTAATGCCGTTTCGCGCACTCGAACGCCTGGGGCGAGTTGTCGGCGATGATCAGAATAGTATCTTGCTGTGGCATGTTGGTTGCGTCAGCCGGAAAGTTTTCGGACCAAATACTCCGTTCCACGGCGGATTTCGCGGCTAGACAAGATACCGGTTATCCAAAGCAAGGGTAGCATCGTGAGAAGCAATGGCACGTTGATCAGGATGGCCCAGCCGAACGGCACGACGCCGGAGATCCAGTAACTGGTTGCCACCAAGGCGGCCGTACAGCCGAAGATGCGCAGGATGGGCCCTACTTGCCACGGGAGTGGATAGAGGTAGTATCCCACCGCCGCGGCAACCATCAGCCTGGTAGCGTAACATCCAACCATGGCCCAGGCGGCCCCATACATTCCCCACGGTGGGATCAACAACACTGACAACACAACGCTGACCACGATAGAAGTTAGGGTCGCGGTCGAAAGCCAAAGTCCTCCGCCAAAGTAAAACACCGGCTGTGACACAATCAAGTAGAGCCCCAGAAAAAACCAAGCCACTGTCAGAATGGGGACGACCTGGGTGGCTTCGTGGAATTTTGCGTTGGCCAACAAGCGGACGGCAAGCGGACCAAATAGCCATACGCAAAGCGCCAAAGCGGCCACGGCAGTAATCAATAGCGTATACACTCGACTCTGTTGTCTCTTTGCCTCACTGCTGCCGTCAGCCATCAGACGAGCCAACGTCGGATAGGTCGCATGGCTGAGCGAGACGATAGGGATCTGAATGAGTTGGGGGAACATAATGGCCACGGAATAAATACCCATTGCCGCTGGTGAGACTAAACTGTTCAATAACCATGCGTTCAGTGACAACGCCAACAGACCGGAGAATGCATGCGGTACAAAGGTCAACCCGGAACGCCAGACCGGCCCGAAGGCGGCTTTATGGAATGTACCCGCGCTGTTTCGCCACAAAAAGACAACCGAGAAACATCCTACTGCGAAAACACCGATAAAAGCCGCACCTTGGTGTCCGAATCCCATCCAACCCCACCAAGCCACGGCCATGATGCCAAGGGTGATTTGCAACAGCGACCGAGAAACGGAAATGGCCACGGAGGCTTTCGCCCGTTCGCGAAGTTGCATGACTCCTGTGGTCAACTCCACGAGTGCCGCCCAGAAGCATCCCCAAACTATCATCAGCCACAAGGCATAAACATACTGAGGGCTCAAAGGCAGATTGGGAAGCAACGGGCCGGCCCACCAAATTCCGGCGATCGAAAACAGAATACAAATCACCATACCCTGGATGATTTGCCCTAGCAGGACCGATCGAGTTAGCTGTGGCCGAAGAGATTCTTCCGAGCGGAAATACTGCATCTTCAGCCCGGACCAAAGCCCCAACTGCACGAGAACTAACATGGGAGCAGCCACGCGAATAGCCAGCGAAACGATGCCCCACTGCTCGGGGGAAAGGTAGTGCGTAAAAACGGGAAGCGACAACACGCGCACCGCCCTGGGGACCAGCAGCCCCACGACATAGACCGACCCGAGTTTGCCAATCTTGACCGCACTACGACGCAGTGGGGGAAGCGACCCTTCGTTTGAAACCGTGTTTTCCACTGCCTCGGTCATTGCTCGCTTATCGAATTGTACAAGTCGGAAAACTGCCCAACCGCCAGATCACAAGAGATGCCCTCGGTGCCATTAAACGCCACGGCCAACAGACCGCAGTGTATTGCGCCGCACAACTCATCCTCATCGTGCCCGACAAACACGGCCTGTTCGGCATTCACTCCCAAGGCATCCAGGGCAGCCTGGTAGGCTTCCGGCTCGGGTTTGACATGACCAACGTCGATGCTTGTTATTACGGCGTCAAAGTATTGCTCAATCCCGAGATCCGCAAGGCGACTCCTGACCTTCGACTCGCGGCTCTCGGTATCGCTAAGCACGGCCAGTTTGATGCCACGCTGCTTCAAGGCGGCAAGCGTCTCGCCCACTCCGTCGAAAAGTGTTCGCTGCTCGACCTGCCCGGCTTTGTCTCTCGCGAAAGCAAGGGCCTGATCGACCTGCGCCGGGGTTAACCCCAATTCATCGAGAAAGCTGCCAAGTGTGGGCCAATACTCAGCTCGCCCCACGTAAACGTCTACCAACGCGGCTTCCCAACGGCGGCACAACTCGTCATAGTCGATCTCGGCGCCAACGCTTTGCAGGTGCGCCGTCAGCGCGCGGCGCCAGGGCGTAGCATCGAAGAAGATGTCGCCCATGTCGAAGATGATTGCGCTATATGGCATGTAGTGGTTCAGTCGAAGTCTTCTTCGCAAAGGATCACATCAGCGGGAATATCGCGACGCGCCGACTTGCCGACAATCAGGTCGCGGTCACGCCATGGCAAGCCCGTGCCGGGGCTCTTCAGACAAAGCATGGCTTCCGTGACAAGCGTACTCGCGGGAATCGTTGTCTTGCTAACCAGGCTGCGGTCAAGTTTGATTCGGGCCGATTCCACGCCGTCGGGAATGCGGATCAACCCGTTGCCCAGTGCCCGTTCCAGGTTGCGGATGTCGCGAACGATTCGCCTTAGGCCGTCCGGTTCGAGGCTGCAGGCATGGTCCGTGCCTTTCATATAGCGGGCCAAGGTCAGGTGCTTTTCGATCATGCACGCCCCCATGGCCGCCCCCACCACGACCGTCATGATGCCGACCGTATGGTCGCTCAGCCCGGTCAGCACATCGAATTTGCGTCGGAAAGTATGAATGGCCAGCAGATTGCAGTCCTCGTAAGGCGTGGGGTATTCGGACGTGCATTGGGCCACGATTACCTTGCCGTGATGTTTCCGGATGGTCAGTAGAGCATCGGCGATATCTTCCTCGTCGGCCATGCCGGCGGCCAGGATGACGGGCTTACCCGTTTGGGCAATCCGCTCCAGCAATGGCAAGTTGCGAATGTCCCGGCTGGCCACTTTGTAGAGATTCACGCCGATCGCTTCCATGACCTCCACGCTCGGAATATCGCAGGCCGAGACGAAATACTCGATGCCTTTCGCCCGGCAGTACTCGAAGAGGTCGGCATGTTGCTCCGCGCTAAGCTCCAATGCCTGGCGGTGTTCGCCGTAAGTATTTCCGAACGACTGCGGGCCAACATAGGGACCGTTCCACGCCTCGGCCGTCATCTCGCACGTCAGGTCGCGTTTGCAGGACTTGACCGCGTCCACGCCATACATGGCCGCCACATCAATCAGTTGCTTGGCGATATCGACGCTGCCGTTGTGGTTCTGCCCGATCTCTGCCACGACAAACACAGGATGCTCGTCGCCGATCCATTTCTCGGGTGTGATGGAGATTGCCTGCAGCGGCTCGAAGCCGGCCGTCTCGATTCGGGCCAGATTCGCGCCGCTCGACATCCGAGCACTGGCCGCATCCATCACTTGAATCTCCGTCGATCGCGGAATGTCAAGGATCCGCGTATTGACTTTTGCTCGAATCGCCTTGTCGTGAAAACGGTCGGCTACCCGGGCGTTCACCGCCACCAAGTCCGGCATGCGATCGAACAAGGCGATCAAGTCGCGAGTGGTAACCTCGGACGGCGGCATGTCAAACTGCTCGCAGACGCGCCGGACCAATTCCAGGTCGTCGGGCGTGTCCATCGTGACTCGATAGTCGGGTCGACGGTACTCTTGGCGGGCCTCGATATGCAAGGTCTTGAAGTATTGCGGCTGATCGAAGTACCAGGTCATGTATTCCGACATGCTGGTATCTTCCGCATGGATATATGCACGTTTCAATGCCTCGAAGGTAATCGTCTCCGATTTCATTCCCCACGGCAATCCGTCAACGGTCGCCCAGTCGGCGCCGGCTTGTCGGTGCTTCTCGAGCATCCAGTCGATGTGCTCGGGGCAAACGAACATGTTGTCGCCTTGAGCCCGAACAACCATGTCGACGCCGTATTCTTCGGCCGCCTTGTAGAAACGTTCCAGCACGTCGTCCTCGGCGCCGCGAAAGCAGGTCCACCCGTGCGATTCGGCCATGTCGGCGATAATGTCGTCGACCGGATTGATCGACGTACAAACGATCACGTCCTCGGGCAGTTTGGCCCGGCGCAATCGCGCGACCGTATGCTCCAAGACGGTCTTTCCGCCAATCTGACGCATGATCTTGTGCGGCAATCGTCGCGAGACGGTGCGAACGGCCAATAGCACGGCAGTTTTCATTTCCGCTCGTCCTCTGGTTTGAACATCTCTTCGATCAGCGGCTCGTTTTCCCGAACGGAACACCGAAGCGTGCGCCCCAGCAGACGATCAGCCTCACCCGGCGTCAGCCCGGCGTCAGCCCGTTTGAAGGCCAAATCGTCCACCGCAAGACAATGGCCGGCCGGTAGATCGCGGCCGGCGACTACGAAGGCCTTGAATGTCCGGCGGTAGGTCTTCTCGGCATCCGTAAGTGTATAATCTCCTACCCCGGCAGCCGCGTGAATCTCTTGCAGCACCGAGACCATCCGTGCAAAGGCGTCCGGCAGCAACGAGGAGTGGTAGTCGGTCCTGGAGGACGAGCGATCGAGCGTAATGTGGTTTTCCAACAGCGAGCAGCCCAATCCCATGGCCAGTATGTTTTGCCAAAGCGGGGCATCTGTCGCCGCATCGGCATGTCCGGCATACCCCGCGGGCAAAGCATAATCGTTCGCCAAACTACACATACGTCGCAGTTGGACATCCTCGGCAGCCGTGGGATAGCCCTGAAATCCGTGGACCAACATCATGGCTACTTGATGCCGCCGCAAGACGTCGACGGCCGTGTCAATTTCGGTCTTTTCCGTTCCGCCGGTCCCAATCAGGACGGGACGCCCCGTTCGGCCGACCTGTTCCAGAAAGAACGGGTTGGTGACGTTGGTCGAATGCACCTTGACGGCATCCGCTCCGATGGCCTCCGCGACCGTAAGGCTCCACGGCTGGAACACGTCGACCAAAACATGCAGTCCGCCGCCACGCGCCCGCTCGGCCAGTGAATTCCACTGGTCGAGCGAGAACTCGAACCGTTTATACGCGTCATGGAGATCATGGCCGGGCACAACCAACCCGTCGGCCGTGAACACTTGAAACTTCACGGCCGAAGCCTTGGCCTCGATCGCCGCATCAACCTGCCCGGCGGCAAAGCCGAACTCCCCCTCGTGCGCGCAAGCTAACTCGGCGATGACGTAAGGCGGGCACTGCGGTCTAATGCAAGCGTCCGCGAGCGTAATAGGAGTTATGACCATATTGAAGTGCGTGTAATCGCCGCCACAAACTGCGGTGCTATTCGAGGAAACAGAATAGCCTCAACGTTTGGCTGGCGGCAGGCAATAGGCTTCGAATTCTATGATGTGAAAGTAATCATTCTTGCTGTTATGCAGCCCCTTAATGCGAATCGCTTTGACCGGTTTCGCAGTAAAACGCAAGCTCTGCCAGCCGCGCCACTCTCCCTGGCTGCGATCTGCCAGCATGGTGAAGTCTTTGCCATCCGGCGAAACCTCCACGGTATAGCGATAGTATCGTTTGCCAGAAGCGAAAAGCAAGAATCGTATCTCAGAGAGCCGATAGACTTCCTTCAGTGTGATTGTCCATTGGCTGGGTATTTTACTGATGGCATATCCCTTTTCACCTGTGTACTTCAGCTTGCCGTCGAACATCACGGCAGCCCGTTGCGCCGACAAACCGGTTGCCTGAGTGCCGTTGGCCGCTGCCGCAACGTTTCCGTCTTCGACGACGCCAACTTCTTGTCGCGACCCGCCGCCGAGTCGATTGCTGACCTCCTGCAAGCGATTGACCACGCGAGTGCGGTCGAGGCCTTTCAATTCTTCCAATGCCTGAGTGTACCAATAGGCGGCCCGACGTAACATTGGCGGTGTGATCTTCTTAGGTTGCTTTCGGGCAAGTTCCCGCCAGCGTTCGCCAAGGGCCGCCTTTTCGTGCGGGGTACTCGGGTTGCGGATATCCTGCCCGGCCAACTCGGCCAAAGCCGGTTCTCCTCCCTTCGCCAACAGCGGGAGGCCCTTATCGTAATCCTCCAAGCCAAAACAGTACCAACGCCCTAGCGCCAGATTTGCCGAGGGGTCATTGGGGTCTTCTCGCAAAGTCTGCTTCGCTTTGTCGGCGGCGGCAGATTGTGACTTCAGTCGTTCGATTTCCCTTGAGCGAGTGGTAACATTGCGTATTAGGCCGTTGTCCTTGGAGCGGCGCGCGGCGGAAACAGCCAGCTTGCCCAACTGGATTGCCGTGTCGAATCTCTCGGCGGCAACCGCCTGGTCAGCCAACTTCAAGGCAAGATCCGCGACCTTGAAGACTTGTGTTACTTGGCGGCTCTTTGCAACGCCCCGATAAGCCCGCTGCAGTAAGGTCGCCTTGGCCCGCAAGGAATCCAGCTTGTAATAGCGGCCCATTCGGTCAACGATGTCCATGGTCTGTGCCGGCTCACCCGCCTCAGACGCCATCTTGGAGGCCATTTGCCAGAACACGAATCGTTCGACCAAGTCGGTTGATTCTTCGCCCTGTTTGGCGAGCACGGCGGCCAGACGTTGCTTCGCTTCCGGAGTAGTGGCCGTCGCAAACTCCTTGTCGTAGACTTCACGCACTTTCTGCTCTATCGCCGTTCGAGCTGCTTTATCCGGTATGTCCAGCTTGGTCGGCTCTTCGCCGGGATCAAGCAGGTCCCCCAAGGATCGCCCCGACCGGTCGCCAGGCGCCCTTGGCGCGGAATTCTGCGCCATAGCGTTGTAGGGCGGGATGCTTCTCTCGCTGTGGCCGATTCGTTCGGGAACTGCCTCGCCACGATGACCCGTCGCAAGGCAGTCTCCCGCATCACCAGCTAAGAACGCCAGGGCCAAAATCGCTACGCTAGTAGTGGAAATCACAATCCGTAGCCTGCGGCGAGGCAGTGGTGGTCGATCGAAGTGGTGCGCACCCTCGTTGGAGCAACTATTGTCGGTGGAAGAGTTCATGGTAAACGTTTTCACTGAATATCTCGCGTCGTCATGTCCAGCGCATTCGTGAGAGTTGTCGGCTTTCGCATCAGTCAATTAAGTGGACTTTTGCAACTTGGTCCCCTCTCCCAAAGGGAGAGGGGAGGTCGAATCTGCATTTTGCGAAAGTCACGAATTAAGTACAAATAGTCTAACGTCCGAACCTTGAAACGAACACTGCTTGGAATCGGGTACGCAAGTTCCGGATACTGACGAATCCCAACCGATCGAATATCATCAAAGTAACCGATGTGTACAAAACGCCGGCAATCGCCAGGACGACAACATCCGGCCAAGCAGCCAGCCAGTATTTCGGGGCAATGATCAAAACCGCGCCGATCCAGGCGGCGCCAATCAGTATTAGGTATCGCCGCCAAGGTATCAGAAGACGAATAGGTCGATCGAGGATGCGGCACAATTGCCACGTCAAATAGGGCAGCTCGACCAGGTAAGACGTTGCCACGGTTACCCATGCGGCGCCAATGGGTCCAAATGCGACAATCGCATACGACGTAAAGATCACGTTGGACGTCAAACAAAGGATACACTGAATCAGTATATGATGGCTCTTGCCCGTTGCCAACAAAATGGAACTAAAATAAACAGTTCGCATCGGAAGCAAAAGCAGATAGACCCGAAACGGCCCCGCACTGGCTTCGTAGTCCACTCCAAACACGAGTCGCATTAGTTCGGGGGCCATGCAAAGCAAGAACACCATGATAGGAATCAACACCGCAGCGCATTTGAGCAGTGCCCAATGGATCAACGCAACAATTTGGTCGAGCTTCTTCTCGGCATAAAGCACGGTGAACTCGACCATCAAAACCGAAGTGATCGAACCCGTCAGGATCACGATCAGGGGTAATTCCATGGCCCCGTTGACGTAGACGGCAAATGCGGCCGGGGCACACAAGGCAGCGACCAACACTTTGTCGATGCTGCGATACAGCGTACCGAGTAGGACGGCAAATCCCAAAGGCATGCCGAAGGCGAGTTGTTGTCTCATTCCGGACCATTGCGGGCGCCACTCTCCGCCGCGACATGCTCGAAACATCAAACACACGGCAATGAACTTGTTCAGCAACGTAGCCGCCACCAAGGCACCCACCGCGAGCATGAGGTTCGGCCAAATTAGACACGGTAGAAGTACGGCAACGGCAAGGAAGATCTGGCTGGTCGCATTGAAAACAGCTACTTGAGTCGAGCGATTTCTCGCCAACAGACAGGCGTTCAGCGAGGCGCCGGGGAGCATTAACAAGGGATATGGCGCCAAAACGAGCAAAGTGCTTGCAAGATCGGGGTTATTGAACCATCGAGCGAACAGAACGTTGCCGCCGGCGAGCAAAAATACGCACATCAACAACCCGCCGCCGCCAAGCAGAATCTGGTTTTCGACCAGAACACCGCCTATTCGCTTGTCTTCTCGCGGCAAAAAATAATAGAGCGACTTGTCCAAGCCGAGCATCACGAATGGAGCCCCGAACTGGAAAGCCAGAATGGTTTGCCGGTACGTCGCGTAATCTTCTTCCGTGAAGAGCCTTGCTAACACTACAAAAATCACCAAAAGCGTTAGCTTCGACAGACCCTCACCTAACGTGAGTATGATAACTTTGCTCGAACGAGATTCGGCCATGCTCAGGTGATCAATATCGACGTAGCAGGGAAACGTGGCGTGGAAAGGTTACTCGAAAAACTTCGCGATGCACCCCGCCGTATAGCAGGCCTGTTCTTCGCTTAGTTCAGGATAGATGGGTAGTGCGAGCGTCTCCCGGGCCGCCGCTTCACTTGCGGGGAAAGCACCGTCTTGGTGGCCCAAGTAGGCAAAACACTCTTGCAGATGCAATGGTACGGGGTAATAGACCTCGGTGTGAACGTTGTGTTCCTTCAGGTATGCCCTGAGCTCATCGCGACGTGGGACGCGAATGACGAATTGATTGTAGATGTGGCGACGCTCGGGAACTTCCTCGGGGAGACCGACCTTACCATCGGCCGTCAGGCCCGATTCGGCGAATAGCGTTCGGTAGCGATCGGCATTCGCTTGACGGCCGGCCGTCCACTTGTCGAGATGGCGAAGTTTGACCGTGATAATCGCGGCTTGCAGGGCGTCGAGGCGAAAGTTGCCGCCGATCATTGGGTGGTAGTATTTCGGCTTCGAACCGTGCAACCGCAGCGTCCGCAGCTTCGTAGCCCGTTGCTCGCCTTGCACAACGACCATACCGCCATCGCCGGCGGCGCCAAGGTTCTTCGAAGGAAAGAAACTGAAACACCCGTAATCGACCAACGAGCCGGCGCGATGCCCCTTGTATTCGGCGCCGATGGCCTGGGCTGCATCTTCGATGACGGGAATGCCGTGCCGTCGGGCGACCTCGACAATCGGGCCCAAGTCGGCACATTGACCGTATAGATCGACAGGTAAGATCGCCTTGGTCTTTTCCGTGATGCGGCTTTCGATCTGCGCCGGGTCGATGTTGTAGGTGTCGGGGCGAATGTCGACGAACACGGGTTTCGCGCCCAACCGGGCAATGGCGCCTGCCGTGGCGAAAAAAGTGTACGGCGTGGTGATCACCTCATCGCCGACGCCGATACCCTCGGCCATTAACGAAATCAACAAGGCATCGCTGCCCGAGGTTACGCCGACGGCATGCGCGCAATTGCAATACTTGGCGATCAGAGTTTCGCATTCCTGGACCGCCGGACCGAGGATAAAGTATTGGCTTTCCAGCACATCGTGAACGGCCTCAAGGATCTCTTCCTTGATCGTCGCATACTGGGCTTTCAGGTCGAGCAGCGGTACGGTAATCTGACTAGGCACTTGATTCTCTGAGGAACTTGTAATGGAATTACTTCCGGAATTCATTTAGCCGCCGGCACGGCGGCGAGGGCCAAATCGCCAATTTCATCGTCGTGCCGACGACGGCTAAGCGTCTGAACTTTTGGGCTCGCCGGATAGGCGTACTTGACCGTCTTTTAGCCGATATTGCGTGCCGCAGTGGGAACACTCGGCCGCCCCTTCCACGTCGAACTGGAGTTGTTGGCCCGCACACCGGCACATCCAACCGGTCTGCCGGGCCGGTACGCCGACGACCAAGGCAAACGGCGGGATATCGTGTCTCACCACGGCCCCGGCCGCCACAAAGGCATATTCGCCGATTGTGGCGCCGCAAACGATCGTACAATTGGCCCCCAAAGTGGCGCCGCGACGTACCAACGTCGGCATGTATTCGCTCTTGCGACTGATTTCGCTACGCGGATTCAGCACGTTGGTAAACACCATCGAGGGTCCGCAGAAGACGCCGTCTTCCAGTTTTACGCCGTCGTAAACGGACACGTTGTTTTGTATCTTGACACCGTCGCCGATTACCGCCTTGGAAGCGATCACCACGTTCTGACCGAGGGAGCATCCTCGCCCAATCGTTGCACCTTCCATCACGTGCGTGAAGTGCCAGATCTTTGTGTCGCGACCGATCGAACATGGTTGATCGACGCAAGCCGTTTCATGGGCGAAGTAGTCGTTGGTTTCAGTGTACGATGCTCCAAAGTCGACAGGGGTTTCGCGATCGCGGCGCTCGAGCGATTTCTGGCAGGCATCCAGAATTCGCAAGACACGCAGCCCTTCATGCCCGTCCGAACGGGGCGTTCGCCGTTCGGTAATGCACTGCAAGAAGTGTCGGCACTCTTCCTTCAGCGGCTCGGCCTCGGGGAGTGGGACTTCCTCGCCTTCGGCCTTGACGGCCTTGGGCGCCCGGCCGGCCCAATCGACGCGATGGGGATACAACAGCAGTTTCTTGTCGGACGTATCGTCGAAGACAGCCATCTTCTCTGTGCCGACGACCACCAGCCGTTGCTCCTTGAAAGGATGGAGCCAACTGACGAAGATATGTCCGGTGGCGCCGCTCTTGAACTTCATCCGGCTAAGTGTAACGTCGACCACGCCGGGTGTCAGGTAGCTTTGGCCGTCGGATTCCACCGCCACCGGCTCTTCGCCGAGCAAGTGCAGGATGGCGGAAATGTCGTGAGGGGCAAAGCTCCAAAGAATGTTTTCCTCGGTTCGAATAAGACCCATATTGAGCCGGTGGGAGTAGCAATACAAGATCCGCCCCAACTCGCCTTGATCGATCAGTTCGCGAAGTTTGACGATGGCTGGGTGATAGAGCAGGATGTGCCCAACCATCAGGATGCGCGACCGCTCTCGAGCCATCTCGACAAGGGCTGCTCCTTGTTCGGCGTTCAGGGCCAAGGGCTTCTCGACGAAAACATCCTTGCCGGCGTCAAGGCACCTTTGAACGATATGGAAGTGGGTGGCTGCGGGTGTGGCCACGGCGACGGCTTGGACGCGGTCGTCGTCGAGAACTTGTCGAATATCGTCGGTAAAAGTAGGAGGGGCGCCCTGGACAACTAAGGCATCACGTCGTGAGAGGTCCTTGTCGCACACATATTGCAAGGCCCCTAACTCCGAGAAGACACGAGCCAGGTTCTTACCCCAGTTACCGCATCCGATTACAGCCACGCGCGGTTCCATTCCGGTTTCTCCGTGGAAATTCAGTGTAAGAAGGTTAGTATATCAAGGGCGTATCGCATGGGGAAACCGGCTCGACTGATAAAGCCAGCCTGCGTCCGCGCGCACTCCGTCCTGGTGGGGTGCATTGCCTGATTGCAATTGCCCATTTCAAAACCGCCTATGAGGGCAAACGGCGGCTCCAGACACACGTCGTGATGCCCCAGAGATGCCGCCGGCGAAGCGACCTGCCGCAATGCCCTTAGGGAAAGCATGCAACGTTTTGCGGTATAAGGGCATCGAGGAGTGCAAGGGAAGCGATAATCGTCCAAGAAAGGATCGAAGGCGGTAGCGAATATGCCGTTTGCGCGGACTTTACGGGCACCCTTCAAGGCTAGCCCGCCTTGTCGGAAACGACCGGCTGACGATCGATTTCTCTCGTCCATGTGTAGACGTGCTTGGCAAACTCCATTAGCCGGTCGCGGTCTTTTTCCTGGTTTGAGAGCGAGGAACTGAGAAGGACTTTGACTACCGGGGGCCATTCTTTTTTGCCCCTTAGCGACCAGCGAACCTTGCGTTGTTGTTGGCCATCCAGAATGATCTTGTCGCCAAGTTGATACCAGTACAGAGCCAGCGAACGTTGCCCCTGATATTCCAGCGATAAGATATGAACGGGAATCGATGTCCCGTCGTCCAATTCCAGTTTCGGGCGATCCTCCTCGATAATCTGCGAACCCTGGCTTTGATAGCAGTGGTTTGGATGGTGCGGTAAGCCGTGTATGTATCCTGTTCTGACCATGCTGTGCAAGGTAACGACATGCCCATCCGCGTCTTTGTAGAGGCGGCTAACAACCATCGTGCTGAGGTCTCTGGTTAGCAACCCGGTGACTTGGGGGTCCAACTCCGCGTCTTCACCTTGCCACGTCCCGAAGGTGACAGGCATCTCGCTCAGTTCGACGCGTGGCTGCCGAATGGAGGTTGGCACCCCATAGCTTTGCAACATCAGGAACGACACTTGCACCAGGATCGCCAGAACGACAAGCATCACGATTCGTGGCATCGTACGATTCATCACAGCGAATATCCTTTCGTTTGATTCTCCAACGCGATAACGCGAGCGGTTACTTCGGGTGATGCCGAGAGATAGGCGATTCGAGAGTTGACGTACCATCGGCGGGGACCGAAGCCAAGTTGTCTTCTTTGTCGGAGACTATGATCTCTTCCCCGAACATGTCGACCAACGTCAACTCCAGGGCCTGCAAGGCCGGGATGAGATTCTGCATATCTTCGCAAGCGGATCGCCCGTTACACTTTCCGACGACCACCAGCCCGCCGACCTGCCTCCCATCGATGACCAAGGGATACTGTAACCTCCAGCAACGCTTGGAATCGTCTCGCTTTAGTCGCTCCCAGGACGCATGATAGGCTTCGTGGGCTACGGGGCAGTTGACGTCCAAGCGGATTTCGTCCAAACGTGCACAGTCAATCGATTCGATAAACGCCTCCCACACCGATTCCCACTCTCCGGAACCTTGCAAGCGAACCGAAATCTCGCTCGCCGTGTGTTCTCGGACGGCCATTGGCGTAACGATAGTTCGCCCGACTTTGCGGAGATGGCCTCCCAGCAACAGCAGTTCGGCGCGTCCGAACACACCCGTGACGACAAAAACGAGCATCACGGCAACGCACGTGATCAGCGAGAGCAAATCCGCGATCATTTCGTTTCTCAGGAAGACACTAATCAACGCGGCGCCGGAAGTCACGACACAACATAAGGCCAGCCATGCGAGCACGCGACGATTGCTGCCGAGCAAGTCCAGTAAACGGTGATGCAAATGGCCGCGGTCGGTAGCGTAGATGCTCCGACCGGTCAGTTTCCGGCGGAGGATGGCGGCAGTGGAGTCGAAGATCGGGATGGCCCAAACGGCCAAGGGAGCCGCCAAGAGCACGGTTCCGGGGCCTTTCAGCGATCCGACGATCGCCAACGTCCCCACCACAAGCCCGATCAGCATGCTGCCGGTGTCTCCGAGAAAAATGCTCGCCGGAGGGAAATTGAAACGCATGAATCCGACCAAAGCTCCGGCAAACACAAAACCGACCACCATCACTTCAGGGCGAGGTTTGTCGAGCATGGCGGCCATCACGGCGATCGTCGACACCAGTACGATTCCAACCATGGTGGCCAGCCCGTCAATACCGTCCAATAAATTCAGCGCATTGATTGCCCCCAGCAGCCAAAACATGGTGCAAGGCACGGCCAAGATACCCAACTCGATCGGCTCGAGGCCGAACATCTTGACCTTCTGGATCAGGATGCCGCCGGATATCAGTAGGGAGACCGCCAAAAGCTGGCCGCACAGTTTGTGCCAGCCACGCAGTCCAAATCGATCGTCGATCAAACCTACGGTCACAATCACAAAGGCGGCGGGTAGCATCGCGGCTAGATCGTCGCCATATAGCCAGAGCGCGTCTTTGAATTCGTTCTCTTGAACCAGCACAACGCCGATGACACTGATCGTTGCCAGCAGGATGGCGACTCCGCCACCCAACGGGGTCGGTTCGGAATGTAACTTGCGGTGCCCGTCCGGACGATCCGTCAGGCCAATGATAGGCGCTATCTCCCGTACCAAAGCCGTGAGGACAAGGCCTGTGATGCACGCTAGCAAAAAGAAGCTCAACAGCGAAGTGATCATGGATTCTTCAGCGAAAGCCTAGGTTTAATGCAATCTTAGGATATTCTCTTCGATTAGGCCGATTCCAGGAGCTGGTTCCCGTAGCCGAGGTCCTTCGCACGCAGGTTCTCCGACGGTCCGATCACCACCGATTCGATGATCTGCACGCCGAACGCCTCCAGAATCTCGCGTGCCGCATCGACCTTCGGCGCCTGGCTAACATCACGGAAAACGGTCAAGATCACCGAATCCACGTGCTGGCTCAGGAATCGTGTATCGGCCACCGGCAAAACCGGACTGGCATCGATGATAACGAACTCGTACTCGGCACGGAGCTTCTCTAGCATACCTTCGGCACTCCCGTTGGCAAGTGAAGCCAACGCGTAACGATCCCATCGACCGGCCGTCATTACCGAGAGGTTCTCCGTACCCGTCTCGTGTACCGGCTGGCCAAGCCCGTTGTCACCTCGCAGCACTTCACTGACCCCCGGTTCCAACGGCAGTCCGAAAACCTCGTCAAAGGCCGGTCGTCGGAGGTCGAAATCCACCAGAATCGTCCGGCGACCGCTTCGAGCCAGGCTCGTGGCCAGTTGTGTGGCAACGGTGGTTTTTCCCTCGCCGGCGACCGCGCTGGTCACCAGGATGGAGCGGGCTTGCTGCAACTCGGCGCGACGAAGCAGTCGGGCAGCCACTCCGTCGATCGACTCGGTCAATCGCAAATGCCAAGTGCGATTCTGCTTCGATGGCGAGCCAAGGTTACGCAGCACACGCGTCGGAATCACGGGTACCGAACCGAGCACCGACAACCCTAACTCCTTGGAAACGTCGGAAGTGGTATTGATACGTTTGGCGCGAACGTCAACCAGGACGATCACGATAGCCGGCAGGCAGAGCCCCAAAAGTCCCGCCATGATGGCCAAGGTCACGCGTAGCGGCAACGAGTCTTGGGTCAACGGCGCCATGGGCTGTTGAATCAGGCTGATTCGTTGAGCTTGAGAAGTCTTCTGTATTCGCACCTTCTCGCGTGCTTCAACTAGTATGGTCAGCACCGCATCGAGGCGCTCGATGTCGGCCTGCTTCATTTCCACGTCGACGGAAGTGCGGCCGACCAAGGCCACCTTCGCTCTTTGCTCTTCGACGTCTTGCAGCAATTGTTTTTCCGACTCAACGGCTGCGGCGTACTCAATCCCTGCGTCGCGGAGCCTCTCGAGGAGTTCCGCTCGTCGAACGGCACGAATCTCATCGCGTAGCTGTGAACGAAGATCTTGGAGTTGTAACTCGATGCCCTGCAATTCCTGGCCCGTACGGCTGGAAATACCCGATTTCGTACTGCCGCGCGCTGCCGACAAGTTGCGGATCGCATCCAGCCGGCGATAGGCCAACTCCCGCAATAGTTCTCGAGCCTGGGGATCGGTCTTCTTGGCGTAGGCATCGACTTCCGCGTCGGGGATTTCCTGCGTATCGAGGTCCTTCACCGCTTGACTATAAGCTTTTTGCTCTTCTTGCGAACGCCGTCGCAACAATTGACAGCGAACATACTCTCGACGGTAGTCGTTGTACTCCTGCAAGGCGTTCTTCTCTTTCACCGACAGGGCTTCTTCGTGAGAGCTGCCGAGTTGTTCCGCCAGTCGCTTCAGTTCTCTATTCTTCTGACTCAGTTCGAGCGTACGAGAGCGAACTTGTTCATCGAGCAGGGTCAAATGAGCATTCTGTTCCTTCTTTTTCTGACCGACGACCTCTTCCATATAGGCGTCGACAATCGCCCCTACGACCATCGCTACTTCGTCCGGATCGTCGGTCTTCAGGCTGACCTCCATAATCTGCGATTCGCCGGGAAAGCCTACATTGAGGTAATCCTCCAGCCATTTGCCGGGATCGCGCTCTTGCTTGACGCAACGCAGCTCGCTTACGGACTTCTCCCGCAACGCTGCGCTGAATACGAACGGACTCTTTATGTACTGCAGTTGAGTATTCTTGAAGATCTCATAGATTTGCTGGTTGGTATATCGGGTGTTTCGGTCGGGAACCAGATTCGGCTCCTCGGTGTCGATTCGAATGTAGGCGGTCGCCTTGTACTCCGCCGGCCAAATGAGAAACCACATCAAGGGCGCGCCGATTGCCGCACACAGGAATCCCGACGCCGCGGCCAACACCCAGTGGCGGCGAAATGCGTGCCAAAACGGCGCCAGGTTCAGTGACGGGGCTTGGAATGATTCCAGCCAGGCCGCCGCACCGTTGCCCATCGGATCGGATGACTCCGACGCACCGTTCGAGGATCGGACCGATATCGAATGATCGGTCGAAACATCACTAGAGAGAGGAAAGTTCTGATCGCTTGACATGGTTCTCTTCTTTCTGTTCTCTTCTTTCTGAAGGGAAGTGGAAGATCAGGAAGGGATATGCCTCATGCAACTTACGTTATCGGACCCGGCCGGCCGTGGCGACGGGTCCCTTGTTTTTTTCGTTTCGACTCCGATCCCGACCCGCCGGCTTGCAAGCCGCCTGCCAAGGATCCGCCCAACCCGAGCGGGCGTTGTTCGATCGGTTCAAGAAACAGCCTGTCCAACAAAGCCGTCTCCGCAAACAGTATCACCATCGCCAGCGGCATCATGAAATAGCCGGCCCAGTTGTGAAAAAAATCATCGGCCGTGTGCGTATCGATCAGCGCCGGCCATTTCCGAGCCAATTCATAGAGCACAGCGGTTACCGTAATCCTCGCCACGTTAGCAAACAAAGCGATGGGAACCGCACTGAAAAGAATCACGATCTTTTGCCACAACGGCGACCGAATCACAAAAGCGGCGCCAACACAAATCGCCGCAAAAAGCATCAACATCCGAAGACCGCTACAAGCCTCCACGACTTGGAGTTTCCCCGACGGAACTTGGATCACATTGCTTCCCTCGCCGGTAACCGCGGCCGCGATGCCGATCGTCTGGATGAGAAAGACGCTTATCTGAGTGGCGATCCACTGTAACTCATTTCGCAATGCCGTCGCGAAGGCTGACACCAAGGGAACCATGAAACCTAGAAACACGATCGACGGCCATGACCAATGCAAGGCCCGCCAACCACCAATCAGCAACGCTGTTCCCGCCAGAAACGGCAACATGGAATACGTGTCGAAAGCTAGGATATTCCAATAAGCGGTTACGCCCCGCATCAAGACCCAAACGGCCAAAAACGCAAGCCCCCACCAACTTCCGGAAGTCGGCAACGGCTTCATCATCTCGCGACGCAGCCACAACAACACCAGCGAAAACATGGGAACAAACCAACCGTGACCATAATCCGGCTGCTGCCACCACGCCTGCGTCAGTCGTCCCAACGCCGGGGCATACGACCACAAGAGGATCGCCGCGAGTACCAGCCAGCACGACAAGACCGGCCAACCCGGTACGAAGTGCTTCAATTCTCTCTTCAGTTCTGTCGATGTGGGAAGCGGCATAGTTCGGCTTCGATCAAGGGTCAAGATCCGTCGGCACGCCTGAAGCAGGCGACACTCGACATGGAACGTTTACTTGTTGGTTTAATTCGGAATCGAGTTCGCAAGTCCCGGGGCACACCCGGATACGTTTGGCCCGGATACGTTTGGCCCGGATACGTTTGGCCCGGATACGTTTGGTTTGCTCAAGTGTTCCCATCCTTCGAGACAGGACCACAGAATCGTATTGCGTTCAAAGGCAAGTTTTCCATGGGCCGGAAACCGCTGACCCTTTTGGATTTCTGCCCTTAAGGGTCTTGTTCCCAGCTTGAATGAGAAAAGTAATCGACAAAAAAGACGCGCGAGTTGGGTGGGTAGGAACTTACCTGACATGCTTTCAGTTTGATCGGGATCGCCAAAAAAGTCAACAGTTTGACCACTAAATGTCCAGCGAAAACCTAACTGTCCCATCACTTTCCGCAAACTCGGCGCAAGGCCCATGGCCATGCAAATCGGTGCGATCGGCCACAATCGTTAAACTCGATTGCGATTAAAGAAGCGCCCCCGCCATCGACCCCCTTAATGGTGTTGTAACCAGTAGTGAAATCGGGCATCTCCGCGCGCACTCCGTTCTCCTGGGGTGCGCCCTTGGCATCGTGTCTTAAGCCCACCTCGAGCCAACCACCTCCACTTGCAACCGGCCACGCATCTGGCCCGATTTGATCCTTGCGGAGAAAACGACTCTTCTCTATACAGGTCGTCCCCCCGATCGGTTCACAAAAAAACCGATTTTCGTTCCAAGTGGAACCAAAACCGCGCTGAGTCCAACCGAAACGATGTGCCAACTCCCCAAAAGAAGGGTAGCTATACCCCAGGGAGCTGGACAATGTTCGACTCGACAGCCAAGTGTTACCGAACGATTGCCCTGGATCGCACGAGCACCCCCGCCTGCGCGGGGAAACTGCCCTTTGCTCGCCGGAAACCGTATTGGATGCTAGACTTCTTGCGTGTGGCGATACAATATGCACGCGCAGGAGAGTTCACAGCAGAAGGAGTCGACTAGATGTGCGGGATTGTGGGATACGTGGGGCCTCGGGAAGCGGCGGAGTTCCTCATCGGGGGTCTTAGGCGGCTGGAATATCGTGGCTACGATAGCTCGGGCGTGGTGACATCCGCCCCGGATCGAGAATTGGCCCTGGTGAAGACTGCCGGCCGAATCGAGCAATTAGAGGCCCGACTGGCCGACTCGCCGGCGCCCGGCCGAATTGGAATCGGTCATACCCGCTGGGCCACGCATGGTGCACCCACCAATGAGAACGCCCATCCCCATCTCGGCGGCAACGGATCGCTGGCCATCGTGCACAACGGTGTGATCGAGAACTATCGGGCTATCAAGCAACGACTGCAACAAGAGGGCTACCAGTTCCACTCGGAAACCGATAGCGAAGTCATTGCCCAACTGATCGACAGTTGTTTGAAAAACCAAGCAGCCATCGAGTACATGACAGCGGAGGACATGGCGGCGGCCGGTTACGAACCGCTGGTCACCGCCGTGCAAGAGTCCCTTGCCCAACTGCAGGGGACCTACGGCCTAGCCATCGTCTTTCGCGATTGGCCCGACGTGATCATTGCGGCCAAGTTGGGTAGCCCGTTGATCGTGGGCGTCGGTTCCGAAGAGCACTTCGTGGCCAGCGACGCTTCGCCCTTGGCCGGGCATACCGACAAGATCGTCTATCTGGCCGACCACGAACTGGCCGTGCTCACGGCCGATTCCTTGCGCGTCATCCATCGGGATCAGGGGCATGTCAGTCACGACGTCCACGTCTTGGATCTACAAGCCAACGACATGGACATCGGCGACTACGACCATTACATGCTCAAAGAGATCTTTGAACAGCCGGATTCGATTCGCAACGCCATGCGCGGGCGATTGGATCTGGACGCCGCCACGGCGAAGTTTGGCGGGCTAACACTCTTGCCTCAAGAGTTGCGCCGGGTGGAACGATTCCTGATGACCGCCTGCGGCACCAGTTGGCATGCGGCGATGGTCGGCGAGTATCAGATGGAAACTCTGGCCCGGCTGCCGGTCGAAGTGGAATATGCCAGCGAACTGCGATATCGCAATCCTCCGTTACCCGACCAAACACTCGTGTTCGGCATCACGCAGAGCGGCGAGACGGCCGACACCTTGGCCGCGCTTCGCGAGATGCAACGCAAAGGGCATCCCGTGCTGGCGATCAACAACGTGGTCGGCAGTACGATCGCACAGCAGGCCGACGGAGGAATCTATCTTCGCGCCGGACCGGAGGTGGGCGTGGCCTCAACCAAGGCCTTCACCTCGCAATGCACCGTGCTGGCCATGTTGGCGCTCTACTTTGGCCGATTGCACCACCTGAGCTACCATGCCGGATTGCGCATCATCGAGCAACTCAAGCAACTGCCCGACAAGGTGCGCGGAGCTCTTCAGACCAGCGACGAAGTCCGTCGGATTGCCTTGAAGTATGCCGATTGCGACAACTTCCTCTATCTTGGCCGGCAGTTCAACTTTCCCACGGCCCTGGAGGGGGCGTTGAAGCTGAAAGAGATCAGCTACATCCACGCCGAGGGCTATCCGGCCGCCGAGATGAAACACGGTCCGATCGCGTTGGTCGACAAGCGCACCCCCAGCGTGTTCATCATGCCTCAAGGTCCGACGTATGACAAGGTGCTGTCCAACCTGCAGGAGATCAAGGCGCGTGGCGGCCCGGTCATCGCCGTAGTTTGCCAAGGCGACACCCACGCCGCCGAATTGGCCGACGACGTGATCGAGATCCCCGAGGTCGACGAGTTCCTGCAACCGATCGTCAACGTGATCCCCCTGCAACTGCTCGCCTACCACATCGCCGTGGCTCGCGGTTGCGACATCGACAAGCCACGCAACTTGGCCAAAAGCGTGACCGTGGAATGAGGGATGCTGGACTTTTGCAACTTGGTCCCCTCTCCCTTTGGGAGAGGGTTAGGGTGAGGGCGATTCACCGAGAAACGCCTTTCCTTGCTTGCGCGTCCTTCCTATACTCCCACCGCCGGCCCCTCTCCCAAATGGACCCCTCTCCCAAATGGACAGGGGAGGTTGAATCTGCATTTTGCAAAAGTCCAGTCAGTAACAAAACGCCAGCCTTTGTCTCAAAACGCATTGAACGGGCGCCACGCTATGGCGTGTCCGCAAGACGCGCGTGCCGGTTACGGTGAAGCGGGAACAACCACGGATGACACGGATAGCTCGGGTGGATTGTCGACTGAAACAAAGCCTCGGTTATCGAGCCGCTGGGCCGCCGCTGCGATTTGGCGCCAGCCACCCTCCCAAAACTGCACTGTTTCTGCGAAGTTGTGACCCACGCGGTCAGCGAAAGTTTTCGTTTTCAACGGGCTGTTCTGGCCCATTCCCCGATATCCTCTATTGATCCGGTTGGCGTGACCCTCGATAATCGGCCCATGCAAAGACTTGGGCCAAGGACGGTCGTATTGCTGGTGTGGGGCGGAACGCTCGCGCTGGGGGTCGGCGCTACGGCCTTCTGGCTCGGTAAGCTGCCGGACGCGGACCGGCTTGCCCGCCACCTGCCGATGGTCGCAGCCCTGATCGCACTGACCGCCGGCGTGACGTTGGTGAATATCGCCCTACGTTGGGGGCGATGGCATTTCCTTACTCGACGGATCGGCATGAGGCTGCACACCCGAGACAGCCTGCTGATCTACCTGGCCACCCTGCCGGGAATCCTGACTCCCTTTTCCGTCGGCGAACTCTTCCGGGCGGTCCTGCTGGGTCGCAAATACGCGAGCTATCGGCGAGACATCGTCGCCATCTGGTTGCTTGAACGCTGCACGGATTTGCTGATTCTGGCAGTCTTCGTGGGGCTGATCCGGCTCGAAATGATCTGGCTGCTCGGCTTCGGACTGGCATGGCTGGTCGTGCTGGTCGGCGTGTCGCGATTATATCGTCACACGCATTTCAAGCAGTGTACCAGCCCCTTGCCGTGTGCCGTTCTGCTGTTTCTGACGGCCGCTGCTTGGATTCTGCCGGGCATGGCACTTTGGGCCGGCCTGGAATTGCTCGGCGCCGGCCTGTCGCTCGGCGCGGCCATCGACACGTTCGCCTCGAGCACGATCCTCGGCAGCGTAACCGGTTTGCCGATGGGGACCGGCGTAACCGGCTCGTCGATGATCGCCCAGTTGCAGGCATACGGCGTCCCCCAAACAACCACCATCCTGGCCACGGCAGCCTTTCGAGCGGGAACCGTCTGGTTCGCCGTGGGATTGGGGCTGGCAGTCGCCTTGCGCTATCGTCGTTGGCTGATCGCACTTTGGAAAGGCCAACCGTCGACCGACCATTTCGACCAAATTGCCGAAGGTTACCGCGAAGAGATTCCCGAGCACGTCCGACGACGGCTGCTGGACCGGAAGATCGAGGCCATGCAACAACATCTGGCCGCCGGAAGCAATGGCCAGCGACGTCGGGGGCTGGACCTGGGATGCGGCCAAGGCTGGTATGCCTGCGAAATGGCCAAGCGGGGCTACGACATGACGGGAGTCGACCTGTCGAACGGCCAAGTCGAATTGGCTCGGCAGTATGCGGATCAACAGCACGTCGACGCTCGGTTTGCCACCGCCAGCGCGACGGAGTTGCCGTTTCCCGACGATTCGTTCGATTTCGCCTACGCGGTAAACATGGCCCACCACGTCACACCCAAGGCGGCCCAGCGAACGCTCTTCGCAGAGGCGGTTCGCGTGCTGAAGCCGGGCGGCGTCTTCTTCCTGCACGAGATGAACGTCACGAATCCGGCGTTTCGGCTTTACATGAGCTACGTGTTCCCCTTGCTGCGCAGGATCGACGAAGGGACCGAGATCTGGATCCGCCCGCACTATCTCCCGGCCACGGCCGAGGCGAGTTGGCAAAAGGAGGTCGACTACTTCACGTTCCTGCCCGATTTCCTACCCTCGCAGCTTCTGCAACCGCTGTCCGGCCTGGAAGGCGCGTTGGAACGGTCGCCCGTGCGGAGTTGCAGTGCCCATTTCATGGCCCGACTGGTCAAGGAGCGATAGGCGATGGTTTGGCTGCGGCGGGCCGTCATGGCCGGACTGTTCCTCTACGTGATGCTGATCGGCTTGGGCTCGCTCTGGTGGCCGATGGGTCGGGATCAGGGGATTTTTGCCTGGGCAGGAAGCGTCATCGTCGACGGCGGGCTCCCTTACCGCGACGCCTGGGAAGTCAAAGGCCCGGCCACCCACTACGCGTTCGCGGCCGCCGGGTGGCTTTTCGGCGATAATCTTTGGGGAATTCGGCTGCTGGACCTCGTCTTGGTGACCGTCGCAGCGCTGGCTTTGTGGCGGCTCGTGCGGCATTGGGCCGACCCTTTGGCCGCTTATTTGGCTGCCCTGTTATTGCCTTGGTTTCATTATCGAGACGGCTACTGGAATACCGCACAGCCGGACGGCTGGGCCGCCATGCTCGTGCTGATCGCGTTGGCCGTCATCGCGACCGGACAACGGACCACCGTCACGCGGGTCGTCCTGGCCGGGGCACTGGTCGGAGTGGCCGCCTCGTTCAAACTCCTTTTCGCCGGCTTCCTGGCC
>CAYYOX010000003.1:0-14948 GCA_964473065.1 uncultured Planctomycetaceae bacterium
CAGCAACAGCCGCGCACCGATCATCGACGGGTGTTTCACCGTTGCCGTGGCAGTTCCAACAACGCGGCCCGTGTACATACTATTTCCCCAGGATTCGCAGGCTATCGATCATCGAACACCGCCGCTCTCGGGTGAACGTCATCGGCGTGGTCGGCCCCTCGCCGGTCGGCGTGGCGATCGAGAAGGAGAGATAACCCTCGCCGCCAAGCCCCAGTCCGGCCATACTCGGCCCGTTCTTGACGAACAGCGTTGTGTCCATGCGTTTGCCCATCTTGGTCATGTTGGCCACGTCGTGCGAGTGGATCATCGCCGTGTGGCGGAAACCGTGCTCGCTGCGATGGGCCATGTCGATGGCGTGATCCACGTCCCGGGCGCGGACGAACGGCAGGAAGGGCATCATCTGCTCGACCGGCACGAACGGGTTCGACTCGTCGGTCTCGCCAAACACGATCTCCACATTGCCGGGAACTCCGCGACCGGCCGCTTGGGCCAACACGGCCGCATCCTTGCCGATAAAGTCGGGATGCGGCACGTCGTGCTTCGCCTCACCCTCGCCGACCGTCGTGATGGCCGCACGCGTCAGTGTGTCGACCTCGTTTGAATTCAGTCGCACGGCGCCGGCCTGCTCCATGGCATTCATCATCGCATCGAACACCTGATCGACGACGAAGACCTGCTTCTCGGCAATGCACAGCAGGTTGTTGTCGTAGGCGGCGCCTTGAATGATACTTCGCGCGGCGCGGTCCAGGTCGGCCGTTTCGTCGACGACCACGGGCGGGTTGCCCGGCCCGGCCACGATGGCCCGTTTCGACTGCCGCATAGCCGCCTTGGCCACGCCCGGCCCGCCGGTCACACAGAGTAACGCCACGTCGGGATGCTTGAAGATGGCCTCGGCCGACTCCAGCGTGGGCTCGGTAATCACGCAAATCAGATTGTCGATCCCCAGGTCGCGCGAGATGGCCTCGTTGAACCGCCGAACGCCCTCGGCCGCCACGCGACGACCGGCGGGATGCGGGTTGATCACCACCGTGTTACCCGAGGCGATCATGCTCACCGCATTGCCCGTAATCGTGGGCAGCGAATGCGTTACCGGCGTGATGGCGCCGATTACGCCGAAGGGGGCGTGCTCGATGACCGCCAGACCATGATCGCCGCTGAACACCTCGCTCCGCATGAACTCGACGCCGGGCGCCCGCTGGCCGAGCGTTTTGAGCTTTTCGATCTTGTGCTGAAGCCGCCCGATCTTGGTCTCTTCCATCTCCATGGTGCCCAGTTCGACACACTGATCGATGGAGATCCGCCGGATATGGTCGATGATTTTTCGGCGGTCGTCGACCGTTCGCCGCGAAAGCTGGTCGAAGGCCTCGTTGGCGGCGGCCACGGCCTCGTTCACATCGGTGAACAGGCCGAAGCGACCCTGGTAACCGTTGCCGCTGGGCGCGACCGCTGCGTTTTCGCCTAGCCGGGCGACCACTTGTTGAACGACATCGCGGATAAGTGTTTCGTTGAGTTCCATGGTAGATGGGTCTTTGGTGGTTGAGTATTCTTATACGATTTATAGAAGGTGCCACGGGTGGCTTGCCCATCCGTGCTCGCAATCAATGGCCGGCACTGGTGGACAAGCCACCAGTGGCACCGAACACTGGTGGGCAAGCCACCAGTGGCACCGGTAAACGCTACTGTTCCTTGTTGTAGACGCATGTGTGGTCTACGTGGACGTTGTCGATGATGCCGATCACGACCGTGTCGATCGGCAGGTTTTTTGTTTCGGGGGTCAATCGGGCGCTGGATCCTTGCACTATCAGCACCATTTCCCCTTCGCCGGCCCCCATGGTGTCGACGGCCACCAACGCTCGGCCCGTCCCTTCGAGCGTGTCGCGCGTGTCCGGCTTGAGCTGATAAGGCTCGACGACCAGCAACTTGTGGCCCGTCATGCTCTCGACTTTTTGCGTCGAAACCATCGAGCCGGTGACTTTGGCAACCAACATAGTATTAACCCTCCAACAATTGTTTGGCCAATCGGGCGACGATCAACTCCTCGTTGGTCGGCACGATCCAAACTTGTACACGGCTGTTTTCCGCACTGATCTTGGCTTCGCCCTCGGGCGACTGGTTGGCTTGGCGGTCGAGCACGATGCCAAGCTCTTCGAGCTCGCCACATACGCGCGACCGAATAATGGCCCGATTCTCGCCGATACCGCCGGTGAAAACGATCGCCTCGGCCCCGCCCAGTTCGACCAGGTAGGCCCCCAAGTCGCGCCGGATACTGCCGACATAGACGTCCAAGGCCAGCCGGGCCCGGTCGTTGCCCGCGTCGGCCGCTTCTTGAATGTCGCGAATGTCGCCGCCGACTCCGCTTAATCCCGCCAGTCCGCCCTCGCAAGCCAGCGTATCGAGCACTTCGGTCAACGACTTGCCCGTGCGCTGCATGATGACCGGCAAAGCGAACGGATCGAAATCGCCGACCCGATTGTTCTGCGGCAGCCCGCTTTGGGCGCTGAACCCCATGCTGGTGGCCATGCTTTGACCGTTGCGGATCGCGCACAGCGAACTCGACCCGCCCAGGTGGCAGGAGATGATCCGCAGATCGTCGCGCCCCAGCAGTTCGGCCGTTCGCGTGGCGAGGGACCGATGGCTGGCCCAGTGGAATCCGACCCGCCGGAGCATCCCCTCTTAGGCCCAGCGGTAGGGAACGGCGAAGTACCGATTCCGGTCGGGGATGGTCTGATGAAAATCCGTCTCGAAGGCGGCCACCAACGGGATGCCCGGCAGGCGGTCGCCCAGCAGCCGCATCGCGCCGATGTAGACCGGGTTGTGGGCCGGGGCCACCGGGACCATCTCTTCCATGGCCTCGAGCACCTCGGGCGTCACCCGTTGCACGCCGGTGATCCGCCCGCCATGCACGGCCTTGAACGCAATGGCCGACACTTCCGAGGTGTCTTTCAGGCACCCCGACTCGGCGTCGGTCAGTTGGGCCAAACATTGGCGAACGGCCTCGGCCTGATCGGGTACATGCAGGGTCTGCTCCTGACGCGCATCGCCGATCTCGACGAAGCAGCGACTCTCGGGCGAACCGATGCGTTCGATCCCCCCTCGGGCAAGCTGACTTTCGTCGCGCATGTCCAAGAGCCGATACTTGAAGCTCGTCGAACCCAGGTTGGCTACGAGGATTTTCATGGACTCCATCTCCTAAACGGGCCGTCCGCGACCTTGCAAAGGCACGGAGGGCATCGGTTCCTTCCCGGGTCCAATTACGACAGGTATGCCTTGACAATCCCGTCGGCTGGGCGGGGGATGATGTGGCTGGCGACCAGTTCGCCGATCGCGGAAGCCGCATTGGCCCCAGCCTCGACGGCCGCACGCACGCTGCCCACGTCGCCGCGGACAACCGTAGTGACCAGCCCGCCGCCGATCTCGATCCGTTTGACAATTTGCACGTTGGCGGCCTTGGCCATAGCGTCGGTGGCTTCGACCAACGCGACAAGCCCCTTGGTTTCAAGCAATCCAATGGCGTCTTGCATGATTAGGTTTCCTCTGTTTGTTGATGTGATTTTTCAGTAGTTGTGATGTGGACCGGTTTACTTACTCGCCGGCTTCTTCGATTTGACGGAATCCGGCAGAACGATATCGAGATCTTCGTGCGGTCGTGGAATGACCTGCACGCTGACCACTTCGCCGATCCGGCTGCCCGCGGCGGCCCCGGCGTCGGTTGCCGCTTTCACAGCCGCCACATCGCCGGTCACGAAGGCCGTGACCAGACCGCTGCCGACCTTGTCCCAGCCGAGGAACTCGACGTTGGCCGCCTTCATCATTGCGTCGCTGGCTTCGACCAAGACCACGAACCCTCGCGCCTCGATCATCCCCAACGCTTCCATTGCTTTTGCCATGGTATTCTTCTCCCTGTGTGAGAAACTACGGTGAAAAAATAGTGGTTAAAACTAGTTCATACTATCGCTTAATAAGTTCCACTCGGGTCGCCTGGTCGATGCCGCAGGCGTTGCCTTCGTCGGTGTCCAGGTGGACTTCGAGTTTGATTCCCTCGCCCACGCGGACCAATACGTTCTCGAAAACGGTCGTGCAGGCCGACTCGACCCGCAGGCTCATCCGCTGCTTGTCGGCCACTGCGTAATGCTTCGCGTCGGCCGGGCCCATGTGGACGTGGCGCTCGGCGCGAATTACGCCTTGTTTCAGTTCCACAACGCCCTTGGGGCCAACCAGCACGCAACCCGGCGTGCCTTCGAGCTGGCCGCTTTCGCGGACCGGCAGGTCGATACCCAGCGAGATGCCGTCGGTATAGGCCAACTCGACCTGACTGGCCGGACGCGTGGGACCCAAAATTCGCACCGAGGGCAGCATCCGACGCCGTGGGCCGACGACCATTACCGTCTCCTCGGCCGCGTAGAAGCCGTCCTGGTGCAAGTCCTTCATCACGGTCAACGTGCGGCCCGGGCCGAAAAGCGTCTCTACGTCGGCGTCCGTCAAATGGACATGCCGGGCCGAAACGCTGACGACCAACTCGGGTTTGCCCGACGACGCGCCCGTTTGGGCCAAGACGATTTGGCGAACGATCTGCTCGACAACGCCACGATCAATCGGTGGAGCAATACTCATAGGTAGTTTCCGCTGTTATGTTTCTTCCGTACGTTGGGCAACCAACAAACGGATGCCGGCCTTCTCAATTCTCTCTCGCCACGGGTCGTCGATGCCTTCATCGGTCACCAGGTAGTCGATCTCGTCCAACGGGCAAACGTGGCCCAGGCTTTGACGGCCCAGCTTGGTGCTGTCGGCCACCACGATCACCGTGTCGGCCGCCCGCATCATGGCCTGTTCCGTTTCCACCAGCAGCAGGTTGTTGTTGTAGCAACCGTCCTCACCGATCCCGGCCGTGCTGAGGATCGTCTTTCGTACGCGAACCGTGCCCAGCATCCGGTTGGCATAAGGCCCTTGCGCCACGCCGGTGCGCGGGCATATATTTCCGCCGATCAATATCAGGTCGCTTCGCGTGTCCGACGCAAACAGGTTAGCCACCGGCAACGACGTGGTGAGGACATGCACGGGGCGGCCGACCAGCAGTCGGGCCACCTCGTAGGTCGTGCTTCCTCCGTCGAGCAGGATGGCGTCGCCGTCCTCGATCAGTTCGGTCGCCAAAGCGGAAATCGCCCGCTTCTCGTCCCACTCGGCAACCTGACGGCCGTCGAAATGGGGCAGTTTTGGCGAGTCGCCCGCATAAAGGACCCCGCCATGGATCCGCCGAGTAACCCCTTGCTGCTCGAGATAGTCCAAATCGCGTCGCACGGTCGACTCGGAGACCTCAAGTTGCTCGACCAACTCCGGCAACGAGGCGAACCGCCGCGTGCGAACAATCTCCAACAACCGGTTCCGCCGTTCTTCGGTCAACATGGCTTCCATCCTGTTAGAAGAATCGTCACGACCCTCATGATCGATTATGACAGAAAAGCCGAAAGAAAGCAATCACCAGTCGCTGCGAGAATGGCAGATTTCCGTCATTTTCGTGACGGATTGCCGTTACTAAGAGCCACGATGATAGCGCAAGTCCTTTTGTAGCATGACGTTAGGAGATTCGGACGCGGCGGCCTTCGACTTTGGCGCGGCCGGTGGCGATTAGGGTTAGGGCCTCGGGGTAGGCCTCGCATTCGGCCTCGAAGATCCGGGCGGCTAGGCTGTCGGGTGTGTCGTCGTCGAGCACGGGGACGGCTTTTTGGAGGATTACCGGGCCGTGGTCGTACTGGTTGTCGGCAAAATGGACCGTGCAGCCGCTGATCTTCGCACCATAGTCGAGCACGGCCTCGTGGACATGATGGCCGTAGCAGCCTGCCCCGCAGAAGGAGGGAATCAGGGCCGGATGGATGTTGGTGACCCGATTGGTGAAGTCCTCCGGCACGGTGATTCGCTTAAGAAAGCCGGCCATGGCGACCAGATCGACCTTGGATTGCCGGCACCGGTCGAAAATGGCCCGGCTGAAGGCGTCCTGGGAATCGAACTCGCTGCGGACGACCACGGCCCGAGGAATCCCGGCCTCTTCGGCAAACCGCAGCCCCTTCGCCTGGGAACTGCTGGAGATGACCAGTGGGATCTCGACGGGCAACAGACCGGCATCCATTCGCTGAATGAAGTTCCGCAGCGTGGTCCCGCTGCCGGAGATCAACACGGCAATGTGAAGGAGTTGGGGATCTGTGCCGGCCATGGAACTCGGCTCCTCGTGATTACCGGTCCGGTTTGGGAAACATGCAAGCTCTGCCGCCAAGTTTAGCAGTTGGCGCCGTCTTTGGACAGTTCCCGAGTGGAAAAAGGGGACTGGCTCCGAGCGTGAATAGATGTTAACCCCGCCGGAAATCTCCGCGGCTCGGTGCCTGTCCCCCTTTTCCACGGCGCCCCAGCGTCGCCGCCCGAAAATGGGGACAGGCACCGTCGGCATCATGAATCACCACTGCAACATCCATCGTCGACGGAGCCAGTCCCCGTTTTCGGCCTCCTACAGGTTCGGATACTTGCCTGACGGTCGTCGGCGACATAGAATGACGCGACGTACGGGTCGTATTCCGATTGAGGAGGAAAAAATGGCGGATTTGGCGAAAACGGGCGACGCGGCAGTCGTGTCGCTGTGGCGATATCCGGTCAAGTCGATGATGGGCGAGGAACTCAATGCGGTGGAAATCACCGAAAAGGGACTGGCGGGGGATCGGGCCTATGCCTTGATCGATCGGGCCGACGGCAAGGTCGTTAGTGCCAAGAATCCGAAGAAGTGGCCCGGGTTGTTCAGTTTTCGAGCAACCCTGACGGGACCTGCGGTGCAGATCACGTTGGGCGACGGCACGATG
The DNA here is from genome assembly GCA_964473065.1 of uncultured Planctomycetaceae bacterium. Taxonomy (GTDB): domain Bacteria; phylum Planctomycetota; class Planctomycetia; order Pirellulales; family Thermoguttaceae; genus CAYYOX01. The sequence goes on from CAYYOX010000003.1 coordinate 6,840, forward strand.
CTTACCGGCGACCGGGCGGAGATGAACCGGCGTCTTTCCACCGCATTGGGGCGCGAGGTGTCGATCGAGACGACGCCTCCGCAATCCCCGACGTTGGAAGAGTATTGGCCCGACATCGAGAACCTCGACCATCGGGATGAGGTGACCGACGAAGGGATCCCCTCGGGCGGATTCTTCGACGGAGCGTTCGTGCATCTGCTGACCACGGCCACGATCGACGCGCTTCGCAAGGCCTATCCGCAGGGTCGATTCGAGGCCAGAAGGTTTCGCCCCAACATTGTCATCGCACCGGCGGACGGCGTGGAAGGGTTTGTCGAGAACGGTTGGGTTGGACATACGTTGGCTATCGGCGAGCAGGTTCGGCTGAGCGTCACGAGACCGTGTCCTCGTTGCGTAATGACGACGCTGCCACAGGGCGATCTGCCGGAAGACCGGGGCATTTTGCGTGCGGCCGTTGAGCAGAACCAGGCCCAAGTGGGCGTGTATGCCGACGTGGTGCAAGGCGGGACGATTCGCCGTGGCGACACAGTGCGAGTGGTGGATTAGCCGTTGTGCCCAGCAATTAACTTACGGTGTGGCCAGCGGGGTCAGGTTGGCCATTAGGCCGTGGTACAACCATGCGCCGAGAATTCCGCCGAGGATCGGTCCGACGACGGGAACCCAACTGTAGCTCCAATCGGACTTGCCCTTGCCGGCGATCGGCAAGAGGGCGTGGGCAAGGCGGGGCGCGAGATCGCGGGCCGGGTTGATGGCGTATCCGGTCGGGCCACCCAGGGAAAGTCCGATGCCGAAGACCAGGACCGCACCGAGAAACGCGCCGAGGAATTGGCCGGCCAGATAGACGGGTATCTGTTGCGATGGCAGTTCGCCAATGGCGGCCAGTCCGAAGGTGACGGCCGGGTTGATGTGTGCCCCGCTGGCCCAGCCGGCGATGTAAACGGCAATGGCCACGGCGAATCCCCAACCGGCGGCGATCACGATCCAGCCCGAGTTGTGTCCCTTGGTTTTTTCCAGCAGCACGTTGGCCACGACGCCGTCGCCCAACAGGACCAGGATCATAGTGCCGATCAGTTCGCCGATAAAGATATTCATATTCGTTACCTGAACGTTTGGCGGTTGAGTATCCGATTGTCACCGAAGGAATCGTTTTGTGCAATGGGCCTAGACCGGATTATTCATGACCGTGGGAATTGCGTAACACACTGTTGTAGCTACGTTCGCCAGAACGTGGTCGTAACCCTCGGACACGCCCCGCGTTCTAGCGAACGCAGCTACAAACACATGAATAATCCGCACTAGGAACGCTTGCCTGCATGTCACACCGATTGCCAAGACTGCCGAAGTTGTTGGACGAACCGGTCGAGCAACAGGCGTCCCTCGTCGGCCCTCAAATGCCGGGCGTCGTAGTTGAGGCTTAACGTCAAGCGGCCCGCATAGGTCACCACGCCAAACGATGCCCGCGTCATGGGACGGATCGGCGGTAGCAGTTCGATTCGCTCAAGCAGCAAGTCACCGGCGGCGAGTTGCCCTTGCAGCCGAGGAAGCGATGAGTTGCGGACCGGTTCTCCGAGGTTGCTTAGGACGGCCGTTGCCACGCAGCGGTTCTCGGGAAGCAGCACTTGCAAGCCGCCGCGAAACTTGCCGAAAAGTCGCAGGCAATGGATCATTGTCAGCCCCAGCCGCCACCGTTTGACGAGGTTCATTTCCAACCGAATGCTCCAAAGCAGGCCCTTGGGAGATCGGAACTTCCCCGGCCGACGATCGAGAAATACCATGCTTACGACATCGGCTGCGGGCATGGTTCGATCTTCCTCGCTGCGCATGTTGATCGGCACTGTGATGCGAATCACCCGATTCTTGCCGGCCGGATCGTGCCTCGCGTTCCATTCGTAAAGCACCAGAAACGCATCTCGTAGCAACAGATCGTTCGTGGTCCCGCCCAGTTGCCGGGCCGCGTTGCGAAGCTGTGTCGTCTCCTCCGGCGTAAAGGTGTGCGTGCAAGCAGGGGAAAACGGCGCGGGCCGATCAGCCGGGGCAATGTCGTCTTGCGACGCTACCAGGGCCGCCGGGCGATGGGCGAAGTACTCGATCACGCCAATTCCGGCTGCCAATTCCTTGGGCGCCCGAAGTGCGTAGCGCATCGCGTTCATCCCAAACTTACCCCGCTCGCGGAGTCGCTCGGCCTCGAGCGGAGGGAGCGCGTTCGACGCTTCGCCGGGAGTCACTTCCGCATGGTATGCCAGGAGAAGCTCCTCGGCCAGTTGCACGGCCCCCAGGCCGTCGGTACAGGCGTGGTGCAATTGCAGCAGGATCTCTGTACGGGTGTCGCGCCGGTCGACGCGGATTCGCAGGCCGACTTCCCGGTCCGGATCGAGCGGCTCGGCCCAAGGCGAGTCGGTCTTCGAGTCTTCCGCCCAGCAGACGCTCGGCTGCGGGTTGGGCGCCGGCATCCACTCCAATCCGTTTTCGCCAGACTTCCGAACCACCGCTTGCAACAGCGGGTGCCGCGGTAGCACGCGGGCCACGGCGGCCAGGAACGGGCCGCGTTGCATCCTGCCTGAAAGCTCCAGACGCAAGTTCAATACGGCCGGATAGTCCGGGCGATCGTCCGCGATCATGTATCGCTCGAAGGGCGTCAGCGGCAGGGGAAACAGATCCGTGGCTGATTCGCGAGACATGAGGCAGGCCGATCTGGGTAAGCAGGGAGTGGTTGTCCGATTGCAGAAACTCGTTTCTGCTTAGGCCCAGTCTACCCTGATCACGGGCGACTGGCCAACCCTTCCCACTGAACTGCAAGCCTCCTGGCGCAAACAAACAGGGCGGCAGGAGTTCTCTCCAGGCCGCCCCGTGTGCTTTTAGGAGTTTCGTTTACCAGCTTATTGGTTGAGTTTCCGACGGCGCCAGACAAGCGGCAGCAGGGCCAAGGCGCCCAGGAGCATGGCGATCGTGGCCGGCTCGGGAACGACTACTGCGGCCGTGAAGATTCCGCTGGCCCCTTCGATCGTATAGACCAGGGAGAGGTCGCCCAGGAGGTCCACATCGCCGATCGCGTCGCCCAGCACGTCGCCCAACTCGAGTTCGCCGTCGAGCTCGAAGCCGAAGGTTCCGCTGATCTCGACGTCGGAGTCGGTCTGGAAGCTACCCAGGTTATTGGCCGCTTCGCCGGTCAAGATGCCTGCTTCGGAAGTCAGCACGTATCCGTTGATCGTGGCGCCGTTGCTGTCGAGGATCACGCCGTCGGCCGAAACGACCAACTGGGCATCGGCCTGGATGTTCGCACGGGCCGATTTGCTGGAGCTGGTATAGGTGCCGTCACCGAACAAGCCGGTGCCGAGCAAGGCGAGAATATCCTCGCCGGAGATTTTGCTATCGGAGTTGAAGTCGCCATTTCCCCAGTTGGCTTGGGGCGTTACGCCGTCGCCGAACAGACCGGCTTGGAGGATGTTCAGGATGTCCGAGCCTTCGACCTTCCGGTTTCCGTCGGTATCTCCCGGGGCTGCTTGGAGCAAGTCCACTTCGACGTTACCGGCTTTGTAGGTAACCGCCTGTGAATTCGCACCCCCATCCGTGACGAAGACGCCTCTGCCGATATGGCCCGCCGGCTCATTGTCGAAGAAACCGGACACGTTGCCGGTGATGATCGTTCTCGTTTGATCGGCCCATCCTTGGGGACTCAAATTGTTCAAGGCGGCGGTTGCTTCGAGTTCCAGTGTACTTCCAGCCTTCAAGTCCACATCGCTTGCCGCGGCGAGTCCGTTGTCGGCGCCGGCCACTTCAACCGCAAAGACTCCGCTGGCCCCGACGGCCAATTCTTTGCCGACGCTGGCCGTGCCGCGCGATGCGAGTTCCAACGTCCCGCTCACCACGTCGATGTCCCGCAACGTGGAGAGCGTCTGATCCGACTCGACGGTCACGTTGCCGCCGGCATTATTGATTACCAAGGCAAACGCCACGGCGTCGGCGTCGACCGATACGGTATTGTTACCCACGGCCGTTTTGTAACCTTCGAAGGGAGTCGCCAGATCCCAGGTAGCTCCGTTGCCCCAGCTTCCGTCGGCCACGGTGTTCAACGTGGTGTCGACAAGGACAATGGATCCGTCGTTGACCGTCAGGGGAACCAATACCTCCATCAACTCATCTACCGGGTGTTCCGGCGGGTCTGCCGGAACAACAACGACTGTGTAGAACTCGGTCCTATCTTCGGTTACGCTCTCGCTGCCGATGAGATTCCAGGTCCCGGAACCAAAGCCGGTGGTGTCGACGGTCACGGTCGCGATAAGTCCGTTGAGATCGGCTTCGGGGGCAAGAGGATCCATCGGGTCAACAGAATTCTCTGTGAGAACCATCGATCTCCACACTTGGGGGTAGACGCCCGGATTACTTGCGCTCCAGCCTTCATCCCCAGCGTTGGGTTGGGCTCCGAACACTGTGCCGGTCAGCACATCGGCATTTGAAATGGCAGGCCCAAGAGTACCGCCGAAGTCCGGCCCGCCGTCTCCAACCTGCAAATCAAGGCTCATCAGCACTGCCGTTTGGGCCGGGCTGCTGACAAAAACCTGAAAGGTTTGCCCCGCTTCGTTTGGTTCGAGGTACTGCGTTCCGATATTGATGACGGCTGCCGACGCGGGCAAAGCCGCGATGACCAAAATGAAGAATCCCGCGAAAGTTGCCTTATTCATTTGCCCACCCTCTCCTTAGTAATTTTACGACCAATGCATGAAATCCCGCACATACGAGAAAAGCTATACGTTTAACCTAATCGACAGAAACCAATTTGTCAACGATTTGCAGGAGTTTTCCAGTGATTTTCTTCTGAAATCGTTTTTTCAAGCTTCGAGCCATCATTCTAAGCGAAAAAGGACTTTTTGTCAACCATCTGCCTGAAATAGACAACCCTGCGGCAAAATACACACCCCTCGAACGAGCTATCTTAGTGCTCGCGCACCAGGTTCTATTACAGGCTTTTTCCCGGTAAACACGTGAAATCGACCGGATCATGCACGCGCAGTCAAGAGTTGATATTCTTTCGGGAGGCGCACGTTTCACGCATGCGGGGTAAGGAATATATGGACGGCCAATCTCGCTGGCGCAGATAAATTGGCCGCGGCTGATTGGCGATTCTGTCGGCTCAGTCGGCCTCTACCTGGCGATACAGCAGACGCACCAGGGCGGCTTTGGCATCCATCATCAGGCTGAACAGCGTGGGAACCAGGATCAGGGTGAAGAGCGTCGAGATGGCCAGCCCGCCCAGGACCACGGCGCCCAAGCCGCGGTAGAGTTCGCTGCCGGCGCCTGGGAATAGGACTAGCGGCGCGAGCCCCAGTACGGTCGTGGCCGTGGTCATGAAGATCGGGCGGATCCGCGTGCGGACGCTTTCAAGGATCGCGGTGTTAGGCGTCATATCGTCGAATCGCATATGGTTCAACGACTGGTGCACGATCAGGATGGCGTTGTTGACCACCGTGCCGATGAGGATCACGAATCCGAGCATGGTCAGCACATCGAGCGATTGGACGGCCGCGGCGGCCATCCCGAGCGAGGTTTGCAGGGAAAGGTAGACGTTCAACAGGGCCAATCCGATCAGTCCTCCGACGGCGCCGAGCGGGACGCTAAGTATGATGACAAACGGGTAGAGCCACGATTCGAACAGGGCGGCCATCAGCAGATAGGTGATCAGCAGGGCCAACAGGAAGTTCCACCGCAGGGCCTGCCATGTGGCCCGAAGTTTGTCGGCCGTGCCGGCAAGTTGGATGCGATATTCGCCGCCGATGACGCCTTGTTCTCGCAACGGCTCGACGACCTGGGTGCTAATGCTCTCGATGGCGCTTTCCAGGGGTGTGGTTTGTGGCGGCCGAACTTGGATCGTGATCACCCGCTGCCGCTCGCGATGGTTGATCTGTTCGGGTCCGCCGGCATAGACGATGTCGGCCGTGGCGGCCAGCGAGACCAGATTCCCCGACGGCACGGCGATCGGCAGCCCCGCCAGATCCTGCGTTCGCTCGATGAACTTTTGGTTACCGACGATGGTCAGGTCGATCTTCGTACTGCCTTTGAAGTAATCGCCCGCATAGGCCCCGTCGACCAGGGCGTCGACGGCATAGTCAAGTTCGCTCTTGGTCAGTTGCATGTCGGCCGCTTGTTCCCATTTGGGCAGCACGTGCATTTCGGGGCTACTCTTGTCGAGGCTCGGCACCGGAGTGGATCGGCTGTCTGGAACCACCTGAGGAACCATACCCATGATCATCCCGCCGATAAGCCGGAGTTGGTCCGGGTCGGGGCCTGTAATCTCGATGTCGATCGTTCGCCCGCCTTGCAGCCCGCGGCCGAACAGGCTGACCTGTTGGGCGAAGGCGAACGTGCCGGGAAGTTCATTGCCGAGCCGGTCCACCAGGCTCACCAGTTCGCCGGCCCGAAGCGGGTCGACCGCACGCAGCCCGAAGAAAACAAATCGACTCGAGGCCACGAAGAAATAGTCTTCGATGGGTGGAAACTCCAGGTCTTCGTTCGCCGGGTCGTCCTTGTCGATGTCCCAATAGGGGCGTGTCGCGTCCTCCAAACGCTCGCCCAGTTCCAGCAATCGCCCGATATTGTAACCCGACGGCGGCAACAGTTGTCCAGAGACCAGATTGCGGTTGCCCGTGGGCAGGTATTCCACTTTCGGCATAAGGATCCAACTGACCAGCACGGCCGTGCCGACGAAGCCGATCACGGTGACCAACCGCAGGAGCGTACTGCGTTGAATTCTGGCATTGATACCCACGACCAGCTCGACGAACCGGCCGCCCAGGCTGTGAGCCGCCCGCATCGCATGCTTGGCCTTCTTTACGCCCTGGTTCGGTTTCAAGATTCGGGCCGCGGCGGTCGGAATCACGGTAATCGAGACCAGCAGCGAGAGTGCCACGGCCGAACTGACGGCCAAGGCGATGTCGCGAAAGAGTTGTCCGGCCTCTTCTTGGACGAACAATACGGGCAGGAAGACGGCCAAGGTGGTTAAGGTCGAGGCCACCACGGCGCCCCAAACTTCCTTGGCTCCGTTGACCGCGGCGGTGAACGGCTCTTCGCCGTCTTGGTAGCGGCGGAAGATATTTTCCAACACGACCACGGCATTGTCGACCAGCATCCCCACCGCAAACGCCAAACCGGCCAGACTGATCACGTTCAGCGAGCGGCCCATCACGTACAGCATCAAGAACGTGCCGATCAGGCTGATGGGGATGGCCAGCCAGATGATGAAAGTCGACCGCCCGCTACGAAGAAACAGCATCAGCACCGCCGCGGTCAGCAGCCCGCCGATGACAATGTTCTGGTTAACCAGTCCGATGGCCGAGTAGATGTAGTCGGTCTCGTCGTAAACTTGTATCAGTTCTAGTGCACGGGGGGCCAGCAGATCTCGGTCTAACTTTTCTCGGGCCTCGCGCAACCCGGCCATGGTGTCCAGCACATTGGCGCCCGTCTCGCGGACGCAGTTCACGGCGATGCACGAGCTTCCGAAGTTCTTGACCAGTCCGGTCGGCTTCTTGAAACCTCGCTTTACCTCGGCAATGTCGCGGACATAAACGGGCATTCCGTCGCGTCGGGTGATGACCACGTCGGCGACCTCGTCCGGCGTCGTGAATTGGCCCAGTACCCGGACCACGTATCGCCGCTTGCCGTCCCAGATATCGCCGGCCGTCGCGTCGCGGTTCTGCTGGCGCAACGCCCGTTGCAAGTCGCCGATGGTCAACCGCCGGGCGGCAAGCCGCTCGGGATCGACGATCACTTGCATCTCTTCTTCCTGACCCCCGAAAATGTTCGAGTTCGACACACCCTCGACCCGCTCGAAGGCCGCCTCGATATCGCCTGCCACGTCGGGACCCAGCACCAACGACTCGCGAAGCGCCTCGATGTGCTTAAGCCACTGAGATCCCTGGTCCGGATCATTCAGCGCCGTTACAAATGGCTCGAACTGGCCGACGTACACGCTACACCGCGCCGAAAGCGACCACACCTCCGACCTGCGACCCAGTCCTTGCCGATCAACTAATTCGCTGAGAGTCAGGCTTGCCGAACGCTCCAACACCAACGCTTGCTCCAGCGTAAACGATGCCCGACGCTCGAGTTGGCTTAGCT
>CAYYOX010000003.1:14958-20082 GCA_964473065.1 uncultured Planctomycetaceae bacterium
GAATCCAGGCGGCTGGCCAATTGGGGGTGGCGGCGGCAAAAGGCTTCTACTTCTTCGGGCGTAGGAAAGAAGCGGGCCGGCAGAAGTTCCTCCAACTGCGGCGCCAACTCGGGATGTTCCTCGACCAGCCGTAACAGCCGCTGCGTTCGCAAACCCGAGTTGTGCGCCCGCCGGACCGGTTCGAGCTTCGCAGCCAGGTCGGGGTGGGCCTGCTGGAAGGCCGCAATCTGTTCGTCCGACGCGATCCGCGGACGGAGGATGAACCAGGCGATCGCGTTGTCGTTGGCGTCGGACGAGGTGATCACCGGCTCGTCGGCGTCCTCGGGATACTCGGGCACTTGCTGCAAACGCGTGCTGACCTTCAGCCTCGCGGAGTCGATATCCGTACCCGCGCCAAACTCCAAACTGATCGACCCGCGAGAATTCATGCTGGCCGAGGACATCTTCGTTACGCCCTCGACCCCCTTGAGCTGCTCTTCCTGTTCCTGGATGATCTCGCGTTCGATCTCTTGGGGTGCGGCGCCGGGCCAACGCGTCGTGACCGTGATCGTGGGGATCTGCACCTCGGGCGTCAACTGCATGGGCATCAAAAATAGCCCTATGAAGCCGAACAGCATGAACAGCAACACGCCCACCGACACCTTGACCGGATTGTGCACAAAGGCTTCGATCAGTCGCATGGCAGTGTTACCGGGAGGGCTTTGTGGCGGGAGCGGGCTTCTGAGTAGCGGGCTTCTGGCCTGGAAGTTGGTCCCGATTCGTGATGATCAACGGTTGGCCCGGCATCAGGCGTTCGTTGCCTTCGGTGACGATCAGGTCGTTCGCTTTCAACTGCGGCGAACGAACGACGATCAACTCGTCAATGGCCGCCCCCAGTTCGACGTAAATCTTCTCGGCAACCCCGTCGGATGGCGTTGCGTCATCGGGCATTTGCTCCGGCTTCGGGCCAACCTTGAAGATATAGGGTTCGCCGCCGAGGACCAGGGCATCTTTCGGGACCAGCATGGCGGTGCCTTGCTCGCCGACCTCCAGGGTCACTCGGGCGAACATCCCCGGTTTCAGCAGCACGCCGCCGGGGCCCGGCTCGTTCTCCAATCGGATCTTGACCGGGAAAGTTCGCGAGCGGAGGTCGGCCTTGGGCACGATCGCCAACACGGGTGCCTCCCAACGACGCCCCGGTAACGCCCCGAGGGTGACCTGAGCTTTCATGCCTACCTGCAATCGGGCGATCAGGTTCTCCAGAACCGGCACCTCGATGTCGACCTCGTCGACCTCGATCATCTCGACGATCGGGTCTCCCTGGGAGACCCATTGGCCGACTTCGGTCTGCTCCCGGGTGATGTAGCCGCCGAAGGGAGCCCGAATCGTGTGCTGGTCGAGGTCGTCTTGCAGCCGGCCGGTTTCTTCCTTTTGGGCAGCCACCTTGGCTTCCGCTTCGCGGAGCTTGATCGGCGCCACGGCCGCGGCAAGACGATGGGCGACCAGATTCTCCCGGTATTTCTCTTTGGCCGCCAGCGCGGCCGAACGGCGCGCCTGCAGCTCGTCCTCGCTGATGGCATTGCGCTGGAACAGCGGTTTCGAGCGGTTCAGTTTCGAGACCGCAAAATCCATCAGCGCCTTCGACGCCTCCCTGCGTGCCTCGGCCTGAATGATTTCTTCGGGCAACGAGATCTTCAACTGATCGTGCACGTGCTTCAGGGCCTGCAACTGGGCCTCGGCAGCGGCCAATTGGAGTTGCGATTGCTCGGTCCGAAGTTGGGCCAAGACGTCACCCTTGGAGACCCGATCACCCTCGCGCGCTCGCAGTAGAATCACGTGACCCTCGATGGCACTGCCGACGGTGCTGATGCGTTTCGGCGCCACCGTGCCGACAAATGTTCGGCCCAAGGTTATTTCCCGCTCCTGGACCTCGGCCACGGCAACCCGCCCGGGCGGCATCTGGGCCGTGGCTGCGGCCAGATGGCAAAAGAGAACCCCGCAGGTTGCCAAACCAACGGTAGCTGCACGTCCCATCGAAAACCGGTTGTGTAGCATCCGCTTCCCCACTTGTAACCCATCGAGAGTGCATGCGCCAGGGGCGTGGCCTCCGCGAGACCCGACCTTTCTTAATAGTAAATCACGGCGCAGCCCCGGTCAAGTAAATCCTAGGGGGGAAATAGTACCCTCAAGGGTGGTCGGCCCGAACGCCGTTGGGTGGCATGCCCTGAGCAGCCAACGACGTGGTCCATCGTGAAAACAGGCCCTTCGCTGTGCTCCCCGACGGGCCACCCCTGCCAGCAAGCCTCCTGTCCGAGAAGCCGGCATCATTGACGCCGGCCGGTCGATTCATTACAATGCTCGTGCACTTACCCGTCGCTGATCATTTTCTTGACCCATCCACCGATTTGGAGGGAGAGTCGTTCATGGCAAGTAACGAAGTTGGCCAAATCATCAACGTGATGAAAGAATCACGTCTGTTTCCGCCACCCGCAGAATTCGCAAAACGTGCCCGGATCGGATCGGCAGAGCAGTACCAGGAACTCTGGGACCGGGCCGCCGCCGATCCCGAGGGGTTTTGGGGCGACATGGCCAACGAACTGCATTGGTTCAAGCCTTTTGACAAGGTCCTGGAGTGGAACGAGCCGTTTGCCAAGTGGTTTGTCGGCGGGCAGACCAACGTTTCCTACAACTGCCTGGACGCGCATCTTGGGACCGCGCGGGAAAACAAGACAGCGTTCATCTGGGAAGGCGAGCCGGGCGATACGCGAGAGATTACCTACAAAGAGTTGCACACCGAGGTCTGCAAATTCGCCAATGTGCTCAAAAGCCTTGGGATCCAGCAAGGGGACATGGTCTCCTTATACATGCCCGTGGTCCCCGAGCTAGCCATTGCGATGCTGGCCTGTGCCCGAATCGGGGCGGTCCACTCGATCGTTTTCGGCGGTTTTTCAGCCGAGGCCATCGCCGACCGAAACAACGACGCTTCGGCCAAATTGCAGATCACCGCCGACGGAGGCTGGCGCCGCGGCTCGCAGTTGCCGCTCAAAGCCACGGTCGATACGGCCTTGGATAAATCGCCGACCGTCGAGAAGTGTATCGTCCTGCGTCGGGTCGGCTGCGACGTCGAAATGAAGGAAGGCCGCGATCTCTGGTGGCACGAACTGATGCAAGACGCCTCGCCCGATTGTCCCGCCGAACCGATGGACAGCGAAGCGCCCCTGTTTATCCTCTACACCAGTGGCTCGACGGGCAAGCCCAAGGGGATCAAGCATACCACGGCCGGTTACAATCTGTACGTGAAGAAGACGGCCGAGTGGGTCTTCGATCTTCGGGACGAGGACGTCTTCTGGTGTACGGCGGACATCGGATGGGTCACCGGACACAGCTATATCGTCTACGGACCGCTCAGTGCCGGGGCTACGGTGATGATTTACGAGAGCGCTACCAAATCGACCGACCAGGGGCGTTTCTGGGAGATCGTCGAAAGGCACAAGGTATCGATCTTCTACACCGCGCCGACGGCGATCCGGGCCTTTATAAAATGGGGCGACCATTGGGTCGAAAAGCATGACCTTTCCAGCCTGCGTTTGTTGGGCACCGTAGGCGAGGGCATCAATCCCGAGGCCTGGATGTGGTATCACGAGAAAATTGGCGGCGGCCGCTGCCCGATCGTCGACACCTGGTGGCAAACGGAGACCGGCGGGATCATGATGACGCCCCTGCCCGGCGCCACTCCTACCAAGCCCGGCAGTTGCTGCAAGCCCCTGCCCGGCATCATCCCAGAGATCGTCGGAGAGGATCACAAACCGGTTCCCGAAGGCGCCGGCGGTTTGTTGCTGATCACCAAGCCTTGGCCCGGCATGTTGCGGGGTATCTGGGGTGACGACGAGCGCTACCAGGCCCAGTATTGGAGCAGGGTGCCCGGCAAGTATCTCTGTGGCGATAACGCCCGTTGCGATGAGGACGGGTACTACTGGATCATGGGCCGGATCGACGACGTGCTGAATGTTTCGGGACACCGCCTAAGCACGATCGAGATCGAAAGCGCCCTGGTCAGCCACCCGTCGGTTGCCGAAGCAGCGTCGGTCGGGCGGCCGCACGAGCTGAAGGGAGAGGCCGTGGCCGTGTTCGTCACACTCGCCGACGATGTCGAGCCGGACGACGCGATGCGCAAAGAACTGAAGCTGCACGTCCGCAAGGAGATCGGCGCCTTGGCGGTACCGGATGATATTCACTTTACCAACTCGCTGCCGAAAACCCGTAGTGGCAAGATCATGCGACGTTTGCTCCGCGATATCGCGGCCGGAAAAGAGACCGTCGGCGACACCAGTACCTTGGAAGACTATAGCGTACTGGCTAAGCTGCGGACGGAAGAGGAAGCCTAGGCGTTGTCGGATAAATCCTGCAACAGGGATGATGTTGACTCGGTGCCACTGGTGGCTTGCCCACCAGTGCTGCCTGCAGCGGGATTGCACGGGTGGGCAAGCCACGCGTGACACCCTGCGGTTGCCTTGTGTCCAATCGATCCGGGAGATCGAAAATGTCCGTAGTATTCCGCCGATCGTTGGTGTTCTTCGTTTCGATCGTGTGGTGCTCCGTCGCGCCGCTTCCCGCAGAGGAATTGCCGGCATCGAAAACGGTGCTGGGCACGGTCCAGGCCGAAGATTTTGTCGCTCAGCAAGGAGCACAAGGCGTCGCCGAGGTCGACTCGGCTGTCGGCGGCAAGGTGCTCGGCTATGACTTCGGACGCCACCCGGGCCAGTTCGCCCAGTTCGAACTGACGTCCTCCGGCAGCGTCAAGCCGGGCACGATCTGGTTTCGCGTCGCCCGAGAAATCATTGAACCGGCTACCTGGGAGGTCCATTTCGACGGCAAACGGCTACCCGACCCGATTACGGTCGAGAACACCGGCAGTTGGTTCACTTACGAGTGGACGACCGTCTCGGTGCCGGAGATCACCGAAGGTCCCCATACGCTGAAGATCGTCTCCGGGCACGAGAACGCCAACGTCAACTTCGACATGATCGCGCTAAGCGGGCCCGATCTGGATGTCGAGATGCTCGACTTCTTAGGCACCGGCGATTTGGCCGACAAGCTGGCTTCTCTGCGTCGGGCAATGGAACGTCTGGCCGCAAAGTTTCCCGA
>CAYYOX010000003.1:20092-31336 GCA_964473065.1 uncultured Planctomycetaceae bacterium
CAGGCAGATAAGAGTCCCGGTCGTTACAAGTCGGATGGGAAACTCCGCCGCAATCTCGACGGGATGAAAGCGGAAGGCGGAAAGCCGAAAGCGAAAATCTTGGCTTATGGCAAGCTCAAGGCGCTTTCGCGGCGGGCGTTGCTGGAAAAGAACCCGTTGATGCAGTTCGGGCCGCTGTTGTTCAACCGACGGCATCCGCTGGGCTACGGCGGCGGGCATTACGCTTATACCGAGACGCTCAGTTGGTTTCGCGAGATGCATCCGACGCATCGCGTGTTTCGGCCCGGCTCGGCGCTGTGTACGTTGTCCAAGCCTTGGCCGGGCGCGAAGCTCGACGTGCTGTTGGACAGCCCCGCCGGCGTGATCCGCGACCCGGACGTCCACTTCGACGGCCGCAAGGTCCTCTTTGCCCACAAGAAAAGCCTCGACGAAGACGACTATCATCTCTACGAGTTGGATGTCGAGACTCGCGGGTTGCGGCAACTTACGTCCGACGCGGGCTTTGCCGACTACGAGGGCTGCTATCTGCCCGACGGCAACATCATGTTCAACTCGACCCGTTGCGTGCAGACGGTCGACTGCTTTCCGACGCCCGTGTCGAATATCTACTCGATGGACGGCGAAGGCCGCAACATTCGCCGCGTGACGGTCAACCCGGTGCACGACAATTTCCCGGTCGTGCTCAGTGACGGCCGGGTCGTCTTTACCCGCTGGGAATACAACGACCGTTGGGTGATCCACGTGCAAGGGCTGGCCGTGATGAATCCCGACGGCACCGGTCGGACGGCCTATTACGGCAATAACTCGTTCTGGCCCATCTCGATGCTCCACGCCCGATCGATCCCCGGTAGCGACCAAATCGTCTGCACCGTATCGGGCCATCACATCACGAGCCAATGGGGCGAACTGGGCATCTTCGACGTGAGTTTGGGCACTGAAGAAGCCGACGGCTGCGTACACCTTTGGCCGCCGAGGAAGATCGAGCCGATTCAGAACGAACTCTATTGGCAGAAACTTTCGGCCTGGTATCAATACCCGTGGCCCTTGTCCGAAAACTTCTTCCTGGTCTCCTGCAAGCCGCGTCACAAGCGGCATTTCGGCATCTACTTGGTCGATACGTTCGGCAATCGGGTGCTGATCCACGAGGAACCGGACACCTCATGCGCTTCGCCCATGCCGCTGGCCGCACGTCGCCGACCGCCGGTGATTCCTTCGAGCGTTCGCTTCGCCGAAAAGGAGGCCACCGTCTGCCTGGTCGATGTCTACGCCGGCACGGGCATGGAGGGTGTCGAGCGCGGCGAGGTGAAGTCGCTGCGGGTGGTCGAGGTGAGCAACCGTCCGATGGGTAACCTGCAGTGGGCCGGCAATGATGGCACGCCGCCGATGGGGCTGAACAGTTGCTGGGACGCCAAACGGGTCGTCGGCACCGTGCCGGTCGACGATAACGGCTCGGCCGTGCTGAAGGTCCCCGCCGGGACGGCCCTCTATTTTCAACCACTCAACGAACAAGGCATGGCCCTGCAATGGCAGCGAAGTTGGGTCACCTTGCAGCCGGGCGAGACGCGAACCTGCTTCGGCTGCCACGCCAATAAACACGAGGCGCCGGCCGCACTGCAAGGCGAACTTCAAGAAGTCCTGGCTCGAACCCCTTTGCGGCCCGACCCGGACTGGTGTGCCACGGATCGGCCGTTAAACTTCCACGACGACGTACAGCCGGTGCTCGATGCGGCGTGCGTAAGTTGTCACAACCAGGACGATCCGGACGGGCTCGACCTTCGCGCGGATAAGACCGACGGGTTCAGCCTGGGGTACGAACACTTGCGTCGGTTCGTCAAGGTGGCCGGCACGCGCTCCGATCCGCCGGCCATTGCAGCCAAGTCGGTCGGCGCGATCGCCAGCCCGTTGATCGAACTGCTTCAAAAGGGCCACTACGATGTCCAACTGACTCCCGAGCAATGGAGTCGGCTGATCACGTGGATCGACTTGAGCGCTCCCTACTACGGCACCTATGCACTTTCGCGTTACGACGCCCCGTTCGGACGCTGCATCGTGAAGAACGCCCAACCCTTGTGGGACGCCTTGGGCGAGGGTTGCGTAGAGTGCCACAAGCCGTCTGTCCCGCATGGCTATCCTGAAGTGTCGTTCGATTGGACCCGGGAAGGCCGCGGTTTCCAGTGGCGGGTGAACCAGATGTACGACACGACCAACGCCGTGTTGATCAATCTGACCCATCCCGAGCAGAGCCGCCTGTTGCGAGGTCCCTTGGCCAAGGAAGCGGGCGGGTTGGCGACCTGTCCCGAAGTGCCGTTCGCGACCGACGAAGATCCGCGATATCAGAAGGCCCTATCGGTGATCCAAGGCTGGGCCCGGCAGTTGGCCGAGAAGCCTCGCGAGGACATGCCGGGCGCCAAACCTTGCGCCGAGTACCTCATTTGGTGGAACAAGCGCCTCGAGTCCAACGCGATTGAACAACGCAGCCGTCAAGCTTTAGCCGACCGGCAACGTTAATACAAAGCCGCGACCGCTGGTCGCGCCCAATAGCCCAACAACCGTTATGTCGGGCGCGACCATCGGTCGCGGCTTTATAATGCGACGCCTATTCCCAATCGGGGCGATTTCCGCTAGAATGGTGGTGTCACTGAATTCCATCGCGAGCAGTTCGATGAAGAATGTCATTTCACTAGTGCTCGGCGGCGGGCAGGGTACGCGGCTGTATCCGCTGACCAAGTTGCGATCCAAGCCGGCCGTGCCGATCGGCGGAAAGTATCGCCTGATCGACATCCCCTTGTCGAATTGTCTGAACAGCCACCTGAACCGGATCTACGTGCTGACCCAATTCAACTCGGTCAGCCTCCATCGCCACATCCGGCAGAGCTACCGCTTCGATCGCTTCAGTCGCGGGTTCGTCGAGATCCTGGCCGCCCAACAGACCATCGCCAACACCGACTGGTATCAGGGCACGGCCGATGCGGTGCGGCAGAATCTTCGCTACCTGCAGCAACCGGGCATCGACTACGTGCTGATCCTCTCCGGCGACCAACTCTATCGGATGAACTTTCAGGAGATGATCGCCTCGCACGAAAAGGCCGGCGCCGACGTGACCATCTCGGCCGTGCCCGTGCATGGCAAGGACGCCTCGGGACTGGGGATCGTGCGGCTGGACGACCGGGGCCGTGTGCTCGGGTTCCTCGAGAAACCGCAGACCGAAGTAGAGCTCGAACACATCCGCACCGACCCGGCATGGATCGACGCCCAAGGGATCGACAGCCGGGGCCGCGACTGCCTGGCCAGCATGGGCATCTACCTCTTCAATCGCGACACACTATTGGACGTGCTCGAAAAGACCGACTACCAGGATTTCGGCAAGGAGGTCTTTCCCGCCTCGATCCGCGCACGCCATGTGCAGGTGCATCTGTTCGACGGGTATTGGGAAGACATCGGAACGATCGGGTCGTTTTTCGAGGCGAACCTCGAACTGACCAAGGCCCACCCGGCCTTCGAGTTAGGAACCGTCGATGCGCCCATCTTCTCGCGTCCGCGATCCTTGCCGCCGTCGCGTATCGAAGGGGCCACGATCCGCGACAGTCTGATAGCCGACGGGTGCACGATCGAGCAAGGCGCGGTCATTGAAAACAGTGTGATCGGTCTGCGTTGCCTGATCGGTCGCGACGCACAAATCCGCAACTCGATCCTGATGGGTAACGACTACTACGAAGCGCCCGACGAGATCGCCGCCGGAAAGTCCAACGGCCGTCCGCCGCTGGGTGTCGGCGAACGCACACAGATCGACGGCGCGATCGTCGACAAGAACTGCCGCATCGGCCGCGACGTGAAGATCATCAACAGCCAAGGCGTCGACAACACCGAAGAAACACCCCAAGGCATGATCCGTGGCGGCATCGTCGTAATCCCCAAAGCCGCCACACTGCCCGACGGCTGGTCGCTGTGAGGTGGTCGATGGCGTCCGGGAATCGCAAGCCCGCCGACTGCGCTGGGCGGGATCCCCCCGGACGCAGCCGGGGGGCTTGAGGGAACGGGAAAATGTACTGTTAGCGTAAGACTCTATCTTCGCTTTCGCATCCAACACAGAAACATAACGGCCCCCATGCTTAGCATGAGGAGCGTCGAGGGTTCCGGGATTGGCATGAGCATGATGTCGTCGACGTAGAAGGATGTCTGGTCGTTCTCGTTCGGGGCTCGAAATCCCAGGGAATCGAAATACTCCGTATCCGATCCCAACGTATACCAGTCGGTCCAACCGGACGGCTGGCCCAGGAAGAGGCGGACCTGATCCGGGCTGGTTTCGAAGTCCAGTTCGACAGAGACCTGACTCCATGTGTCGTCGGGAATCGTGGCCGAGGTTTCCAACCACGAGCCGTCTCCGCGGAGAATGTCGATCGCGCTGGTTGAAGCGTTGTGCTGAGTTGTCAGCGAGAAGAGGGTTTCCGTCTGTACGCCGGAGTCCCAGTACCAGCCGTCGACATCGACGAACCAATCTCGATCGTCGCCGGGATAGATCCACCAAGACAGACTCACCTGGCCGTTGTGCATCTCCTCCGTCTCATCGACCCATTTCATCCAGGATCCTTCGGTGTCGCCGGCGCCGGATACGGATCGATAGGCCAGGGCTCGATTGCCGGAGTGTGCGGGAGCTTCAACCACTTGACCGTGGGCCCCATGGCGATTGCCGGCGTTGTCGGTCACCGGCTTCACGTGCCATGCACTTCCCTTGCCGGCGATGGAGCCGTCCGCATTATTGCGCGACGATTCTGCCAGGTAGGCCTCGAAAGTTTCTGTCCAGTTGCCGAAGGCCGACACGCCTCCCGCAAGAAACACAAAGGTCCCGAGGACCAACCAGGATTTCATCGCGCTGCCTCCATCTAAGCTGCGGGCGAAAACTCGCCCCAGGAACGAGGGATTGATGGGGCCTATTGTAGCAGTTTTATGGAATCTGTCAACCATCCCCCTGGCCGCAAGGTGTGCATAATGCTGTCCGTTCCGGGTGGGGGCCGAAAGAATCGGGAAAATGTTCGTCAAACCCGTTCGAAAGCTTCGTTCCCACGCGGAATGTGGGAATGATAGGGGGCAGGCCGTGCCAAGGCCTTGCGGTGAAACGGGTTAGCCGCACGAGTAGCTCCAGGAACAGCTCGCCTCCCGTTGCTCCAGGGGGGGGCATGATGTGCCGCCGAATGCGACTGTTCACGACAAGAACAATCAACCCGAGAGGGATTTCTGCTAGTATTCTTCCCTGCCTCATGTAAAATGAAGAGAGTTATTCGCGGGAGTCCCGCGCTGAAGCGTCGGGGCGTTCGGTGATGTGAAGTGATGCGGTGGGACGGGTCTGTCAGGTTCTTACTTCCGAGCGGTCGCTCTGTTGACAGACTTCGATCAGAACATTCAATCAAAGCATTTCGTTTTCAGGCCGACTGACCAAGCCATGGGCTTCATCATCTTGTTTACAACGGCTTGCGAATCACGAGTTGATTCGACGGGCCTGAATTCGCTATTCCTGGCGAGCAAACATCCTCGACGTCGCGGGTTTACGCTGGTCGAGTTGCTGGTGGTGATCGCAATCATCGGAGCCCTGGTCGCGTTGCTATTGCCTGCCATCCAGGTGGCGCGCGAGGCCGCCCGGCGGACACAATGTTTGAACAACCTGAAGCAGATTGGCCTGGCGTGCCTGAACCACGAAGAGCAACTGGGATACTTGCCGACCGGCGGCTGGGACTGGACCGAGCCGCCCACCTTCCGCAACGGCGTGGCGATGGTCGGCGCCGAGCAACGGGCCGGCTGGGGATTCCAGATCTTGCCGTATATCGAAGGCTCGAACGTCTTCAACGACGGCCCCTTGGCCGCGGTGAGCACGATCCAGTCGGGGTTCTTCTGTCCCTCGCGACGCGGACCGCAGACGGTCACCATCGAAGACAATTATATCCCGCCCCTGACAGGCACGGTAGTTACGCACGCCTTGTGCGATTATGCGGCCAGCAATCGCGAGGGAACCGGCGCCGTTCGGCGATACGACCCGGTGTTCATGCGTCAGATCATCGACGGAACCTCGCAGACGTTCCTCGTCGGCGAGAAACGGTTGAACCTCCGCTACTTGGGCGAGCCCCAAGACGACGACAACGAAGGCTATACGGCCGGCTGGAACGAGGACACTATCCGCCGAACCGACGAGGAACCCGAACCGGATTTGTTTGGCAACGGAGACGGCGAGAAACTGTTCGGTTCCTCGCATCCCAAGATACTGCACATGGCGTTTGTCGACGGATCGGTTCGGGCAGTCTCCTATGGAATTGACGACGACCTTTTTGCCGACTTGGGTAACAAGGCCGACGGACAGGTGACGACATTTCAGGAGCTCACTGAGTAGAACAATGAAAAGACACTATCACGGAAAACGATCCCCGCTGAATCTTTTGCGGCTATTGGTCCTCGGCTGGTTAGCCGTTGGTTTGATCGGTTGCGGCGGAGATTCGGTGTCGGTTTCGGAACTTCGCGAGCAGTTGGGCGATCCCGACCCTGAGGTTCGCTACGATGCGATCAAGGACCTCGAGGATCTCGGGCCGCGAGCCGGTGAAGCGGCCTCCGACTTGGCCGCTCGCCTGGGTGATTCCGAAGCGCGGGTCCGCTATCGGGCCGCCAAGGCGCTGTCGAAGATCGGCGCCGACGTCGGCCATGCGGTCCCCGCACTGGGGAAGGCACTGAGCGACGAGAATGAAAAAGTTCGCTATTACGCGGCCAAGGCCTTGGCCGACATGGGCCACGGCGCCGAGGACGCGGTTGCCGAGTTGGCGGCCGCGCTCGAGTCGGAGTCCGACGCGAAAATCCGCTACTACCTGATCAAATGTCTCGGGAAACTCGGCCCCGACGCCAAGGCGGCCGCGTCGGCCATCGAAAAGGCGACCCACGACAGCGACAAGAAAATACGAAAAATGGCCGAGTCAGCCTTGAAGAAGATCAATAAGAACCCATGAGCGACCACTCGGGCAACGGACAAGATCGACGCCGGCGCGTCGTGCTATATTCCCACGATACGATGGGGATTGGGCACATGCGCCGTAATATGTTGATCGCCCAGACCCTGGCCCGATCCCCGGTTCCCACGGCCGGGTTGCTGATTGCCGGCGCCAAGGAAGCCAGCGCGTTCTCGATGCCGCCGGGCGTCGACTGCCTGACGCTGCCCTCGCTGCAAAAGGAACCGCAGGGAAACTATCTTTCACGGTTCTTAGGCATCCCGCTCAGTGAGCTCAGTGAGCTGCGAGCCAAGACGATTCAGGCTGCCGTCGAAGCCTTTCGCCCGGACGTGCTGATCGTCGACAAGGTGCCGCGCGGCGCTGCCGGGGAACTCGACCTCACGTTGGAATCGATCCGCCGCGAAGGAAAGACTCGTTGTATCTTGGGGCTGCGTGAAGTCCTGGACGACCCGGCCACGGTCGAGCGCGAATGGCGCGAGGCCGACAACGACCGGGTGATTCGCGACTATTACGACGCCGTTTGGGTCTATGGCGATCCCAAAATCTTCGATCCGGTTCAAGAGTACGACCTTGGCCCGGCCGTGGCACAGAAGGTTCGCTATACCGGCTACTTGGACCAGCGCGAGCGTTTGGAGTCGACGGAAGGCGCCGCGGCGGAAATGAAACCTCTTGAGGGTCGACGCGTGGTGTGCATGGTCGGCGGCGGTCAGGACGGCGCCCGGCTGGCTACTGTCTTCTTGGAAGCCGAGTTTCCCACCGATACGCAGGCCGTGCTGCTGTGCGGCCCGTTCATGCCGCGAAAGACGCGACACCGATTGCAACGTCGCGCCGCGCGGAACCCGCAACTCCGTGTGATCGACTTCGTCAACCATCCCGAGCCGATCCTTGCCCGGGCCGATCGCGTGATCGCCATGGGGGGATACAACACGGTTTGCGAGATCCTTTCGTTCGAGAAGCGTGCGTTGATCGTTCCCCGGGTCCGGCCGCGTCGCGAACAGCTTATTCGTGCCGAGCGACTTCGCGATCTGAATCTGATCGACATGTTGCATCCGGACGACCTAAGCCCGGCCGCTTTGAGCCAGTGGCTTGCCAGCACTCCGGGGCCTTGCGCACCGATTCGCGATCGGGTCGACCTCGGGGGGCTTTCCCGATTGTTGCCTTTGCTCGAGGAGGTGATCGAAGGCCCCGCACAAGCCAAGCACGGCCCGCACTTCCAGAGAGGCACGCAGCATGTCGAGTCCTAAGCCGTTGCACGTCGGCTACGTAGTCAAGCGATACCCCCGCTACTCCGAGACGTTTATCGTCAATGAGATTCTTGCCCACGAGACAGCCGGGTTGAAGATCGACATCTTCTCGCTGCGTCAGCCGGTGGATCATCATTTCCAAGACAAGATCGCCCAGGTCCGCGCGCCGGTCAACTATCTGCTGGCCCAAGGGGTCAAAGTGCCCGTGTTCTGGTCGACCCTACAAGCGGCCGCCAAGGAATTGCCCGGACTGTGGGACGCGCTGCCGAAGAGCCTCGACGCGCCGGGCTTGGAAGTTTACCAAGCGTTGACGCTTGCCCGGCAGGTCGTATCCAGCGGAATCAACCATCTGCACGCCCACTTCGCCACGCAGGCCACGGCCGTGGCGCGACTGGCCGCTCGCTTTGCCGGCGTGCCTTACACGTTCACCGCCCATGCCAAAGACATTTTCCACGAGGACGTCCAGCCGGGCGACCTGCGCCGCAAACTCCAGGACGCGTCGGCCGTGGTCACGGTCAGCGAGTTTAACGTCGGGTTCTTGAACGAACACTACGGCCCCGATGCCGCCAACGTGCGACGCATTTACAACGGACTGGACCTTGACGCATTTCCCTACGAGTCGCCTCAAGACCGGCTGCCGCAGGTGATCGCCGTCGGTCGGTTGGTCGAGAAGAAGGGGTTCTCCGTCTTAGTCGACGCCTGTGCGATCCTGGCCGAGCGGCAGTGTCCTTTCTCGTGCACAATTGTCGGCACGGGCGACCTCAAGGCCCAGTTGCAAACTCAAATCGAACGCCTGCAGTTGCAGGAGACGGTCGAACTGCTCGGGCCGCGACCTCTGGCTGAAGTCATTCAGTTGGTGCAAGAGGCTTCGGTCATGGCCGCACCGTGCGTGGTCGGCGAGGACGGCAACCGTGACGGACTGCCGACCGTGCTGTTGGAGGCCATGGCATTGGGAACCCCCTGCGTCTCGACCGACGTGACGGGCATTCCCGAGGTGATCCGCGACGGACAAACGGGCCGCGTGGTTGCTCAGCACAATGCCAGAGCCTTGGCCGATGCCATCGAGCAACTGCTGGCCGACGATCCGTTGCGCGTGCAGCTTGCGACCCGAGCCCGAAAACTGATCGAGCAAGAGTTCGACATTCATCGCAACGCGGCCCGAATCCGCGAGGTCTTTCGGCAAGCCGGGCAAAAGCCGGGTGAAACGCCGACGGCCACCTTGCAGGAGGTTCGCTAATGCGAGTGGCCTATATTTGCGCAGACCCGGGCGTGCCCGTGTTCGGCCGCAAGGGCTGCTCCATTCACGTCCAAGAGGTGCTTGCCGCGCTCGTGCGCCAAGGCGCCCAGCTCGATCTGTTTGCCACTCGACTCGACGGCGATCCGCCCGACGAACTGCGCTCGGTCGCGGTACGTCAACTACCGGCCATACCTAAGGGGAGACTTGCCGGGCGTGAGCAGGCCGCCATGGCAACTAACGAGACATTGAAAACATTGCTTCAGCAACATGGGCCGTTCGATTTGGTCTATGAACGTTACTCGCTGTTCAGTTATGCCGGGATGGAGTACGCTCGGGCGGCCGGCAGTTGCGGGCTACTGGAAGTCAACGCCCCGTTGATTGAGGAGCAATCTCGCCACCGTGGCTTGGTCCATCGTCAGAGTGCCGAAGAGACGGCAACGCGTTTGTTCGAATCGGCCAGCATCGTGATTACCGTATCCGAGGAAGTGGCGGCCTATGTGCGAGGGCATGGCTCGGCCGCGGATCGCGTGCAGGTGGTGTCCAACGGCGTGAACCCCGACCGGTTTCCCGAGGATCTTCAAGCAACCCATCCCGGCCCGAGCGGTTCGTTTACCGTGGGGTTCGTTGGAACGCTCAAGCCGTGGCACGGCGTGCCGACGCTGCTGGAAGCCTTTGCCAAGCTGCATGATGATGATCCGAGCTGCCGGCTACTGATTGTCGGCGACGGCCCGATGCGTGAGAAGCTGAAAAACGACCTGGCCGGCTGCTACCACGCCATGGCCGCAGGCATAGACATGGTCGGCGCCGTGGCTCGCCAGGAGATCCCCGGTCTGCTGGCGTCGATGGACGTGGGCGTGGCCCCTTATCCCGAGTTGACGGATTTCTATTTCTCGCCGCTTAAGCTCTACGAATACATGGCGGCCGGGTTGCCGGTGATTGCCAGCCGGATCGGCGAGCCGGCCCGATTGATCCAAGACAACGTCAACGGCCTGTTGTGTCCGCCGGGAGATTCCGACGCCTTGGCCGACGCCTTGATCCGCTTGCGTCGCGACGGTGAGTTGTGCGATCGTCTGGGTCGTGCCGCTCGGCAGACTGTAATAAAAGACCACACGTGGGACGCCGTCGTCGAGCGGATCCTCCGGCTTGCTAAGGCTACGACCGTCGTGCAGCCCTGCGTGAAGGAGGAAGCGTAGATGGGCCGACCGAAGCAACTCAAGGAATCGGTACCCAGCCTGTGGCGGATCCTGTGCTTCTTCTGGCCGTGGGTTCGCAAGCAGCGTCCATTGATCGCCAGCGGGATGGTGGCCTTGATGGCGGGAATCTTCTTCCGGCTGCTGGAGCCTTGGCCGCTGAAATTCATCTTCGATCGGATCATCCCCACCGAGCGTCCGCCTCGTCTCAAGGGCCTCGAGCTGCTCGATCAGATCGAACCGATGACACTCTTGACGCTCTCGGCCGTGGCGCTGGTGGCGATTGTGGGGATGCGAGCGTTTGCCGATTATTGTCAGAAGGTCGGATTCGCCAAGATCGGCAACCGCGTATTGCGCGACGTGCGGAACGATCTCTATCGCCACATACAGGGCCTTTCGCTGGCTTTTCACACGAGAGCCCGCAGCGGCGACCTGATCGTTCGCGTGACGCGCGACGTGGGGCTTCTTCGCGACGTGACGTCCACCGCCATCCTCCCGTTAATTGCCAGCGTAGTGCTGCTTGCGGGAATGGTGGTGATCATGCTTTTGATGCAGGGGAAACTGGCCCGGCTGGCGATGACCACCCCACCCCT
>CAYYOX010000003.1:31346-32781 GCA_964473065.1 uncultured Planctomycetaceae bacterium
GAACGAGGAAGAAGGTCATCAAGCGCACGACCGCAGCCGCGGGAGCCGCGACGCAGCCCGCAAGCAGCGATTGCGTGAAGGGGCCATGGCCTCGACGGCCGCCGAATCGATCGTGGCGATCAAGATCGTTCAGGCTCTGTCGCTGGAAGGAATCTTTGCCGAGGACTTCTCGAGCCTCAACGCGAAGAGCCAAAAAGAAGATCTCAAGGCCGCCCGACTTTCTGCGAAGCTGGGCCGGACGGTCGACGTGCTGCTGGCTTTGTCCACGGCCATGGTGTTGTGGTACGGGGCGCGGTTGGTGATCCATAGCCAGATGACCCCCGGCGACCTGCTAGTGTTTCTGACCTATCTGAAGCGAGCGTTTCGCCCCGCCAAGGACTTTGCCAAATACACGGGCCGATTGGCCAAAGCCTCGGCGGCCGGCGAACGCGTGATGGAACTCCTAAAGCGCACGCCCGAAATCCAGGACTCACCCGACGCCATCGAGGCCCCACACTTCCGCGGAGAAGTGGCTTTTCGCGGCGTGAATTTCGAGTATCACGAGGATCGACCCGTATTGCGAGAAATCGATTTTCTCATCCAGCCCGGTCGGCATGTGGCCTTGGCGGGGCCGTCGGGTGTCGGGAAATCGACGCTGGCTAGCCTCATTCTGCGGCTTTACGACCCGGTCGAGGGCAGCGTGATGATCGACGGGCGTGACATTCGCGAGTATACGCTGACCTCGCTTCGGTCACAGATCAGTGCCGTGCTGCAAGACAGCGTGCTGTTTGCCGCCAGCGTGTGGGACAACATCGGCTACGGGGTTCCCGGGGCGACCCAAGAGGAGATCGTGGCCGCCGCCCGGCTGGCCAATGCGCATGAATTCATCCTCAACTTGCCCCAGGGTTACGAAACGATCGTGGGTGAGCGTGGCGCTAGTCTTTCCCACGGACAACGGCAGCGGATCGCGATCGCTCGGGCTGCGATCCGCAAGGTGCCGATTCTTATCCTCGACGAGCCTACCACCGGCCTGGACGAAGAGAACGAGCGGGCCGTAATCGAAGCTCTGCGGCGCCTGGCCAAGGGACGCACGACCTTTCTGATTTCCCACGATCTGCAGTTGACGGCCCTGGCCGATGAGGTTCTCTATCTGGAAGGCGGGCGGCTGTGCGAGCACGGGTCTCACGATGAGTTGATGCGGGCGGGCGGACGCTACGCCTCGCTATACCGATTACAGACCGCGGAGGAATCGCGTGCCTGAGTCCCCTGGAACTTCGGCCGATGACCGCCAGAATCCTTGCCTGTTTGTCGTGGGCTGCCCGCGGTCGGGTACCACCTTGCTGCAAAGGATGCTGGACCATCATCCGCAATTGGCCGTGGCCAACGATTCGCATTTCATTCCGCGCGTGTTGGAGAAACATGGCCGGCACTGTGCCCAAGAGGTCCTCGACAAGGG
>CAYYOX010000004.1:0-16889 GCA_964473065.1 uncultured Planctomycetaceae bacterium
CGGCATTCCCGGCGTCTACTTTACCGACTTAGTCAGCGACGAAGAGTTCGACCGATTCGTCATCAGCGTGCTCGAGGTGATGCGAACCGAGCCCCGCTATGTCCTGGGCGTGGCCGACCAAGTGCCGCCGCTTGCCCGGTTCGAGCGGATCGCCCGAGTCCGGCCACTGGTCGAGAAGTATGGACGATACGAAAACTGACCTCCGGAAGAAATGATGAACAGTCGAGAGCGAGTCAATCGTGCGATTCGGTTCGAGCGGCCCGATCGGGCGCCGATCTCCCATGCGGTTCTGCCGGCTGCGCAATTGAAATACGGGCAACCGCTGGCGGAACTTCTCACAGAATATCGCGAAGATTTTGGCTGGGATTACCTCGACGACCTGCCGCTGGAAGATTTTCCGGCGCTCTATAAAGAGGGTCGTCAGCGTGACGCGTTCGGCACCGTGTGGCATGTCGAACAGATGGGCATTTGTGGAATCCCGATCGAGTGCCCCATTGCCGATTTGGATCGCTATGACGACTACCGGTGGCCGGCCGATTTCCCTGCCGGACCGCCCGCCGCCCGTCAGTACAGCGGCCATCTGTCGGGGCACGACGACCGCTGGTACGCCCGGGGCGCTTGGATCACGTACTTCGAGCAACTCCAGCAGCTCCGCGGCATGGAAGACCTGTTGATGGACATTGCCGTCGAGTCGTCGCAGTTCTACCGATTGGCCGACGATCTGCTGGCCTTCAACTTGCGTTGGATCGACAAGTGGGTGGCGATGCCCTACGAGGGTCTGCACTTCGCCGACGACTGGGGCGACCAGCGCGGTCTGATGATCCGGCCCGAGCTTTGGCGGAAGATCTTCAAGCCCCGTTATGCGGAGATGTTTCGGCGCGTGAAAGACGCGGGCATGCACGTCTGGTTCCACAGCGACGGGCGGATCAACGACATTATCGGCGACCTGATCGAGATCGGCGTCGACGTGATCAACAGCCAAACGAAGGTGGTCGGCCTCGATTGGGTGGCCCAAAACGTCCGCGGCCGGGTCGCCTTCCGCACCGACATCGACCGTCAACGCGTGATGCCCTTCGGCTCACCGTCCGAAGTGAAAGAGGAAGTCCACCGCACATTTGAAGCCTGCGGCACGCCCGATGGCGGGATCATCGCCTGCGGCGAAGTCGGCCCCGACGTGCCGCTGGAAAACATCCGCACGATGTACGAGGCGTTTCGCGAGTACGGCAAGTTTGGTTCTTGAATGATAGAAAGGTGTAAGACGATGAAAAGAGTTCTTATATTGCTAACTGGACTTTTGCAATTTGGTCCCCTCTCCCTCTGGGAGAGGGTTAGGGTGAGGGCGATTCACCAAGAAAACGCCTTTCCTTATTTACATGTCCTTTCTATACCCTCACCCCCGGCCCCTCTCCCAAAGGGAGAGGGGAGGTTGAATATGCATTTTGCAAAAGTCCAGTTGCTAAGCGTTATGCTGGCTACCGCGTCGGCAAGTTATGCTGATGTCGAAGTTAAAACAGAGCAATTGAATCCTGCTTCCCTGCAGTGGGAATTCAAGGATGTCCCGGGGCCTTCGAAATCAGACGTGGCGGAAAACGCGAAAGTTACCATATCAGGCAACCAGTGGGAACCCGCGGGCGGGGACGGTTCGGTCCTGCTCAACGGGCGGATGCCCAGTGACATGTTCGACGTGAGGGAAGAGAATATGCTCAGCAACGCCAATGCTGATGGCGGTGCGATCCTGATCGATCTTGGGAAGGTTCAGCCTGTTGCCGCGGTAAACAGTTATTCATGGCACGAGCATAGTGTTGACCAAGGTTCGCGCGGGCCGCAGGTGTATGCGCTCTACGGAAGCGGAGCGCAAGAACAGCCGGATCCGAAAAACCTATCGGCATGGACGAAAATAGCTGACGTGGATACGCGCCCCAATAAGACGGGAGTGAAATGGAACGGTCAGCATGGTGTTTCCATAACTGATTCGACGGGAAAGATTGGTGGTTTCCGTTTTCTTATGTTTGTCGTGCAGAGGACAAGATCCCCTTTGCAGTCCAATGTGAACATAACCGCTACGCTATTCTCCGAGATCGATGTGCATACCAAGACGACACTGGCACGGGCGGGCGACGCGATAATCGTTCAGCCTGCGGAGATCACGGATGTCTGGGTCGTATTCAAGACGCATCTTGATGTAGGGTACACGCACACAATCGAAGAAACGCTTAAGCTATACCGGGTTAATATGATGGATAGCGCCCTTGGGCTGATCGAGAAGGACCGTCAGCTACCTGCGGAGAAAAGGTTTTCCTGGACTCTGGCAGGCTGGCCGCTGGACCATGTGCTGGGTCCTCGACAGGATCCGGCCCGGAAGGCCCGGATCGAGCAGGCGGTAAGGGAGGGATCCATCGCCGTTCATGCGATACCTTTTACCTATTACTCGGAGACCGCCGATCTCGAGGATCTCGTGCGCGGGCTGGGTTTCGCATCCGGGATTGCGCGGAAGTACGGCAGGCCAATGCCGATATCGGCAAAGATGACCGATGTCCCGTCCCATAGCTGGGTATGGCCGACCATACTGTCTCATGCAGGCGTTAAGTTCCTGCAACTCGGTTGTAATCCTATTAGTACGGCTGTGCGCGTTCCTTCGCTCTTCTGGTGGGAAGGGCCTGACGGTTCGCGTATCCTCTGTAATTACTCACCCTATTACGGATCCGGCATCAAGCCGCCGCGGGATTGGCCGTCAAAGAATTATCTTGCGATGATAATGACAGGCGATAATCAGGGACCGCCTTCGCCTGGCGATGTGGAGAATATCAGGAAGATCGCTGAGAAAAGCATGCCGGGCGCCAAGATCCACATCGGTACTCTCGACGACTTTGCCAATGCGGTCATTGCAGAGAATCTGGACCTGACGTTAGTCCGCGCGGATATGCCGGATACCTGGATACATGGCTGGCTTTCGATGCCGATCGAAGCGAAAGTGACGCACAACCTGCAACCGCTTGAACCTGCTCTGGACGGCCTCGATACGCAACTCCGTCTTTGGGGCCTTACGCCGGATGAGCTTGCACCCGCCCTTGCCAAGGCGTATGAGCTAAGCAATCTGTTCAGCGAGCATACCTGGGGACCGCACGCGCCAAATGCCGGATCTTGGAACAGCCATACCCCGCGCTATGTATATGGTGACGAGTGGAAAGCCGCTTATGAGAAAGGCGCTTACAAGAAATACGAGCAGGCATTTGACGACAAGCGCGCATTTGCCCATCAGGCAAACGAAATAGTGCAGCGTGAACTCGCAGCACGGCTTGATCTTCTTGCGAAGAACGTCACCGCGGCGG
The DNA here is from genome assembly GCA_964473065.1 of uncultured Planctomycetaceae bacterium. Classification (GTDB taxonomy): domain Bacteria; phylum Planctomycetota; class Planctomycetia; order Pirellulales; family Thermoguttaceae; genus CAYYOX01. The sequence continues at coordinate 3,330 of CAYYOX010000004.1, forward strand.
ATGGCGATGTTGTGGTTTACAACGCCCTGCCGTGGAAACGCTCCGGTATTGTCGAAATCGACGGCAAGCAGCTTCTCGCAAAAGACGTGCCGGCCTGCGGGTACAAAACTGTTTCATCGGAACAATCCGGCGCATCCGCCGGACTGGATAACACGACTCTCGACACACGCTTCTTTAAGATAGTCATCGACCTTAAGCGCGGCGGTATCGCCTCGCTGGTCGACAAAGCAACGGGCAAAGAGCTTGTGGACAAGAGCAGCCCCTACGCACTCGGCCAGTTCCTGCATGAGCGTTTTGATGCACAGCAGATGCTAGCATTTCATCAAGCCTATGGTCGGCCCGGTTATTCGTGGTTCAAGGGAGATTTGCCCGAAAACACTACTTATGCGGCCCTGACGCCGGGTGACTGGCGGATTACGACCGAGCGCTGCGGGGCTGCCGACATGGTGAAGCTTATCGCCGGCGACGTGCTCGGGCTGGCAAAAGGAATGTCCATCACATTCACCTTTCCGCGTAATCAGCCGTCGGTCAAGGTCGAGTGGAGTGTGACAGAGAAGACGCCCGATCCGCTTCCCGAGGGCGGCTGGATCTGTTTCCCGTTTGCGGTAAGTGAGCCCAAGTTTCTACTTGGCAGACTTGGCGGGCCTATTGATCCTGCTTGTGATATCGTGCCCGGGGCAAACAGACATTTGTTCTGTGTTAGCACCGGAGTAACCGTTTCCGACAAGCAGGGCCAGGGCATGGGATTGTGCCCGATCGACTCTAACTGTGTAAGTCTTGGCGAACCCGGTTTGTGGAAATTCTCCTTTGATTATGTGCCCAAGCATCCATCCGTGTTTGTAAACCTGTATAACAACGAGTGGAACACCAACTTTCCCGAGTGGATAGACGGGACATGGAGCTCAAGAATAGTTTTCTGGCCTCTGCAGGACGCCAATACGGCCGAGGAGCTCACGGTCAAGTCGTGGGAAGCGCGGCTACCTCTGCTTGGAGCAGCCGCAAACGGAAGAGGAAGCATACTTCCTGCCGAACAAGCGGGGCTTGAAGTTTCCCGCAAAGGCGTGCTGGTCACCGCATTCGGCGCCGATCCCGACGGAGTGAACAAGGGCACGCTGTTGCGAGTATGGGAGCAGGCGGGCGTTTCAGGGAAGCTTACCGTGAAACTGCCCGGAGCAGTGAAAGCCTCTAAAGCGACTCCCGTAAACCTGCGCGGAGAGAAGATCGGCAAGACAAATAGAGTATTGTCTGGCAAGTTGGAATTCGAGCTGGGGGCGTATGCCCCGGCGAGCTTTATGTTGGAATGATTTGCGAAACAATCGCGCGATGCACGAGGCGTTTCGTGAGTACGACACGTATGCATGAACGATAGCAACTTCTAAAGGAGAGAAACCATGGCTTTGTCAAGAATGTTCTTTGGATCGATTGCGTTGTTGTTCTATCTGTCGGTTACGGCGATTGTCAGTGCCGAGCCGGTCAGCATCACCAAGGTTGAGCCGACCGTCTTTTTTCCCAAGGTTCAAGCTGGTGAGCCGCTGAAGCAAGTCGTGCGGCTGCACTTGAACAACCCGGGCGCGGCCTTCGGGGGGCAAGTGAAGGTGGCCATCCAGGGCGCGCAGCCGTATACGCAAGACCTTGGCCCGATAGCGGCCGGGGCCAGGGTCAAGGAGGTCCGCGTTCTCGATCGGTCGCAGCCGACCGACGTGACCTTCGAGGTATACAAGAAAGATACTCCCCAGCCGGTTGCCGTGCAGAAGACGACTCTGCAGCCACAGAAGAAGTTGACGATTTACTTCGTCTCCTATTCGCATCACGATCTGGGCTTCGGCGACTACCCTCATCGAATTCGCACCAATATCCGCCACGCCAACATCGAGCGACCGCTGGAATTCTGCCGCCGGACCGATTCCTGGGATTTTGATGACCGATACCGCTTCATGATCGAGACGAGCGAGCCGATCACCAGTTTTCTGGCCAGCCACAGCCCCGAGGTCGCGGCGGAGTTGGCCGAGCGTATCAGGGAGGGCCGGATCCAGATCGGCGCATTGCACAATACGGCCAATACAGGACAGCTCAGCCACGAATGCATGGCGCGTATGTTCTATCTGGCCAATCGTCATGCCCGCGATCTGCTGTCCATCCCGCCGAGCAGGACGGCCCAGATCGACGACGTGATCGGCCTGACCTGGCCGCTGGCGACGTTCTGTAAGGCTGCCGGTGTAGAGAACCTGTTTCACGGATACAATCCCGGTATTCCTTCTTGTATGCAGCCGGCCAACAAAGAACCGGTTTTTAACTGGCAGGGGCCGGACGGCCAGAGTCGGGTTGTGGTTCGTCATGAGTCGTACGCGGTCCAGGCCGCAGGTGTGGTTAGCGAAAAACGCGTCAATGGACTGGTCAGTAAAGTCGAAAAGCTCGGTTGGGCTTGGGACGTTCTGCTGATGATGGATGGAGAAGATTACTCGCTGGCCGATTTTTCTCGCGCAACGGCCATTCGCAGTTGGAATACCCGCTATGCCTACCCGCACGTGATCTACTCCACCCAGGATATGTTCTTCGATGCTCTGGCTGCCGTGAAGAAACAGGCCCCGATCCGCACCTTTGAGGGTGATGCCAATAATGAATGGTCAAGCATGGACTCCGGGGATGCTCGGCTACTGGCCCAGGCGCGCCTGGCGGGGGAGATGATTCCCACGGCGGAGAAGTTCTCCACGATCGCTTCGGTACTGACGCCCGGTGGATATCCCTGGACCGATATCTACCAGGCCTATCACCGCCTGCTGTTGCACCACGAACACACGGATGGAGCCGCCAGTATGTTGACCAGCGGTGCGGCGGGCGCCAGGTATTACGAAACGGAACTGGAAGAGAATCGCGAGATGGGTCGGGATACGCTCTTTTTTGGTCAACGAGCGCTGAAGTCGGCCCTTGGCAGACTGGCCTCGGCCATCGCTACAGACACCGATCGGACGTTGGTCGTGTTCAATCCACTGGGACGACGCCGTACGGATCTGGTTCGCCTGAAAGCGGATCTGCCACCGGGCGCCTTCTGCCTGGTCGACTCGGCATCGGGCGAGACGGCCCCGCATCAGAGTTTCGACGGGGACGTGATCTTCGTGGCCTCAGGTGTGCCGGCGATGGGGTACAAGACGTTCCGCGTGGAACCGATCGATAAAGGGCCGACGACATCACCCGACACTTCGCCTGCTGATAACTCCGTGTTGGAGAACCGGTTCTACCGCATACGTTTTGACACGGCCACTGGCGGTATCGTTAGTATCCATGACAAGCAACTGGATGTGGAACTGGTGGACGGTTCGGCGCCGCAACAGTTCAATGAGTATCTTTACGAGAACTTTCGTACGGGCCAGGCGGGAGGCAATGTTTGGTATCGCCCGGAAAAGGCCCGTTTTGCACGTTCTGCAGGGGCAGTAGCTCAAGCCATGGTGGTAAGCGTGACCGCCGGCGGCGCGCGGAACATTCAGCAGCAGGTGATCCTTTATGAGGAGGTGAAACGAATTGACTTTGCTATTTCCATGGATAAATCGCCCTCCGGGATGACGCTTGTCGAGTATTCTACTGTGAGACTCAAAGGTAAGGAGTCCACGTTCATTGCCCTTCCTTTTGCCGTGCCGGACTTCTCGATCCATCACGAACTGCCGGGCGCCGTGATCGAGCCCTACCGTCAGCAATTCACCGGCTCCTGCACCGCCTATTACCCGGTCCGTCACTTCAGTGACATCTCCAATGATAAGTTCGGCATTACGGTTTCGGCTTTGGAATCGTCGCTGGTGCAGTACGGTTACCCACGTTCTTATCCCATGACGAATAATGTTAACGCGTTCGACAAGAACCGGGATTATCCCAAGCATAGCCGCATGTACTTGTATCTGATGAACAATATGTGGAGTATGAACAACCAAATCGATCAGCGCGGGCCGCAGACCTTCCGCTGGTCGATGCGCAGTCATGCCGGGAACTGGCAAGCGGGCCAGGCCGATCAATTTGGCTGGGACATACACAACCCGCTGATGACACAATGGATTGAGGGCAAGCAGAAGGGATCGCTGCCGGCTGACGGAACCTCTTTCGTGAGCGTTGAACCCGCCAACGTAGTCTGCACTACGATTAAACCGGCCGAGCACAACGGCTCGGGCCTGATCCTGCGTTTTGTCGAGACCTCCGGCAAATCGGCCGAGGCCCAGATCGCCTTGCCACTGCTCGATGGCATCGACGCTGCCAACGAGACCAGTCTGGTCGAGAACGATAAACCTGTTGCCCTTGCCGTTACGAACGATCGCACAATCCGGCTTTCGATTCCCGCTTTCGGCGTCAAGACGATCCGCGTTCTTCCGCGGACCCCTGCTAAGCCGGGCGTCATCGGGCCAGTCACGGCCTCGGCCGTCAGTGACATGGAGATCGCTCTCTCCTGGCCGGTGAATGCCGACGTCATGAAACGAATCAGCCACTTCAATGTATACCGCGGTAATACGGCTGACTTTAAGCCGACGTTGCTGAATCTTGTGCAACGACCGGCCCGGACTTCCTGCGTGGATCGCCCGAAGTTGCATTATGGCGGGTGGATTAACAACCGGCTGGAACCGGACACTGCCTACTACTATCGCGTTGCGGCCGTGGACCGCTGGAATAACCAGGGGCCGATCTCGAAGGCCGTGACGATGAAGACCCTGAAGTCGGAACAGAAGAACATGACGCCGCTGCCCGTGGAAAAGCTGAGCGCCATTCCGGTCAGCCCCGTTGCGCACTACAACAGCGTCAACCTGATCTTCCGCACCAACTGCGAAAGCGACATCGCACAGTATCACGTCTACCGAGGCCGACAGGCGGAGTTTGTGCCGGAGGAGTCGAACCGGATCGGCATTGTCAAGAGCGACACGATCCTTCCCGGCTCGCACGCGTACGGCCGGACGCCGATCGATCGGCGCATGGACGAGTTTGACCATATAATGTACGACGACCACGAGGCTGAGCCGGAAACGACTTACTATTACCGAGTGTGTGCCGTCGATACGGCGGGCAATCGAGGGCCGTATTCCGATGAGGCCGTTGGAAGGACCGGGCAAGATCCACCCTATGTGGCCAAGGCCCAGTCGGTCTTTTCGCCGCAATACGGCCCGCAGAACGCCGTCGACGGCAACCTCCACTGGTCCGGCGCCTGGGTCCCGGCCCGATATGGCGGCGGCACGAAGGAGCAGCCGAAAGACGTGTGGCTGTCGATCGAGTTGGACAAGCCGATCCAGATCAAGGGCATCAAACTCATCGGCGACGAGCGCGATATCTGCTGGCCGAAGAACTATCAGGTTTTCTACCGGCAAGACAAGCAGTGGCGGTTGGGGGTAGCGGTGCGCGACGCGAAACAGCGAACCACGCTGGCCACGTGGGACCAGCCGATCAAGACGGACGGTGTGAAACTGCTCGTCTCGGCCGCTGATATACCCCGCTACGACGATCCGCAGACCGACGGCGCGTTGATCATCTGCGAGGTGCTGCTGGTGCTTCCCGACGGGACGGAAAAATCGCCCCGTGAGCTTCTCCCCTGACCGACTCGGCCGGGGGGGATGCACTCCCGACCGTGGGGTTTCTAGAGCAATTGACACCATCGGCCCTGTTTGACATACTATGGCTCTTGCCAAGTAACGGATGCGGGCGGCCTAGCTGTCCGCGACGATTTTCCCGCAGAATTACCCGATCAAGGAGGACGATTCTCCTATGTCCGCTGAGATGGAAGCCCTCTACCAGAAGCGGCTGAAACGCTACGTTACGGCCATGCGGAACGAGAAGCCCGACATGGTCCCGATCCGTCCGTTCGTGGCCGAGTTTACGGCCGCCTATGGCGGTTACACCTGCCAGGAAGTCACCCAGGATTACCAGAAGGCGTTCGACGCGGCCCGGAAGTGTGCGGCCGAGTTCGATTGGGACGCCATCGTGCCGAACATGGTCTACGGCTGGAGCGGGCTGACCCAGGCGATCGGACTGAAGTATTACTCTGTGCCGGGCGTGGATCTGCCGGTCGACACGGGGTTCCAGTACCGCGAACCGGACGAAGACAATGCGTGGATGCAACCGGACGAATACGATCAGTTGATCGACGATCCGACCGGATTCCTCTTCAACGTCTGGCTACCGCGGGTCTCGGCCGACGTTTGTCCTACGGGTGAGCCGGCTACCTTCCGCCACAACATGTCGTTCCTCAAGGGCGGCATGGCCATGATGCAGTACTTCGGCGGTTTCGGAACACAGATCGCACAAATGCGAGAAGAGTCGGGCACCGTCTCGGCCATCTCGGGCATCCTCAAGGCCCCATTCGATATCATTGCCGACAAGCTGCGCGGCTATCGAGGGCTGTGCATGGACATGATGCGGATGCCGGACAAGGTGTTGGCCGCCTGCGAGGCGATGGCGCCGCACCTCTTGCACGTGGCCGCCAGCGGCGCCGATCCGGATCGCAACGTGCCGGTCGGGCTGTGGATGCACCGCGGATGCGTGCCGTTTCTGGGGCCGAAACAATTCGAAAAGTTCTACTGGCCCACGCTGAAACAGATTATCGAAGGTCTTTGGGATCGTGGCATCCAGACGCTCTTCTATGCCGAGGGTGAGTGGAACCCGAACCTCGATCACATTGCCGAATTGCCCGACAAGAGCATTGTCTACCACGTCGACCGGGGCGACATTTTCGAAGTGCATGAGAAAGTTGGCCACAAGTTCTGCATCAGCGGCGGAATCCCCAACGACCTGTTGGCTTTCGGCACGCCGGACGAGGTCCGCGACTGCTGCAAGAAGGTGCTCGACGGCGTGGCCGGCAACGGCGGATACATCATGGACGCCAGCGCCATCATGCAAGACGACACCAAGCCCGAAAACCTCAGAGCCATGACCGAGGCAACGCGAGAGTACGGGGTCTATTAAAAAGGACTATAAAGCCGCGACCGCTGGTCGCGCCAAGAATACTCGCGACCGCTGGTCGCGCCAAGAATCACCAAGAACATCGAAATAACAACTGCCGGCATGTTCCGGCGCGACCAACGGTCGCGGCTTTATACTACCTAGGCGCGGCTTTTTATACGAAACGGAGTACCGATGATGTCCGAACAAAACACAGCAAAACGCGATCCCGGAGTGTGCGTGCCCTGGGAAGAGAAACGCCAGGAGTTTCCCGAGATCAAAGGGGATCAGGATCTGGTCAAACAGGTTTGGGAAGATGTCGACGCACTGGGATACACCTATATCTGGCAGTGCCTTCTCTCCTTCTGAAAGGAAATCGATTCATGGTTTGGGAAGACAACTTTGTCGAAGCAATCATCCAGGGCGAGGAAGATCGGGTGATGGACCTGGTCCGCGAGAAGCTCGACGCCGGCGTACCGCCCGATGAGATCCTCACCGCCTGCAACGAAGGCATGGTCGAACTGGGCGAGTGCTTTGCCCGGTGCGATGTGTTTCTGCCCGAGTTGATGTTTGGCGGGATGATCATGAAGTCGATCATGGCCGAGTTGGGGCCGAGTTTGACCGCAGAACGCACGACCTCGGCCGGCAAGGTCGTGATGGGCTCGGTCCAGCACGACGTGCACGACATCGGCAAGGATATTGTCGTCACCATGCTGCAGGGCACCGGGTTCGACGTGATCGACCTGGGCGTCGACGTGGCCCCGGCGGAATTCGTTGAAGCCATACGCAAACACCAGCCGTTGGTCGTCGGTATGAGCGTCTTGCTGACAACCTGTTTCAAGTCGGTGATAGCCACCATCGACGCGATCAAGGAGGCCGGGCTTCGAGACGACGTAAAGGTGATGGTCGGCGGCGCCGCAGCCAGCGAATTGGTGGCCGAGAGATCCGGTTGCGATTTCTACGGCAAAACGGCCGTCGACGGGGCCAAGTTCGCCGCTTCGGTGGCCGGAGTCTGATTGCCTCTTTCTGGAAAAGCCTTTGATAACCGGGAGTATTCAACCTTGAGGACAGCCGCGTCGATTCTTGCTTTGTTGTTTCTCGTTTGCACCGCGTCGCCGAGCATGGCCCAGCAGTGGGCGCTGGACATGTTCGACCACACGACCCACGACTTCGGCACCGTGGCCCGCGGCGCGGAGGCCGATCACCGCTTCGTAGTCGAGAATATCTATGAGGAAGACGCGCAGATCGCCTCGGTCCGATCGAGTTGCGGATGCACCAAGTTGCAGTTTCCTAAGCAGGTTCTCAAAACGTGGGGGAAGGGCGAGATCATCGCCACGCTCGATACGCGAGGCCATTTCGGCAAGAAAGATGCTACGATCACGGTCGTTTTCAACCGCCCGTATCACGCCGAGGTGCAACTGCACGTCTACACGAATATCCGCCGCGATGTGGTCATTCAGCCCGGCTCAGTCCAGTTCGGTTCGGTTGCCCAAGGCACGGCGTATCGACAAAAAGTCAACGTCGATTATGCGGGCCGAGCCGATTGGAAGATCGTTCGCGTCGAATGTGCCAACCCGCATTTGAAGGCTGAGGTCACGCCCCTGCAGGCTGCGGCGGGGCAAAGCAGTTATCAACTTGCCGTCACGCTGAGCAGCAAAGCACCGGTCGGCTACATCCGCGATCAGGTGGTTTTGGTCACCAACGACGCGAATCCTGCGGCGGCAAGAATCCCGGTCGCTGTGGAAGCCACGGTCTCACCGCCGGTAACCATTCGGCCGTCGCCGCTTACCGGCGAAGTCGGCGTCGGCGAAACGATCACGCGACGGCTCGTCGTTCAGGCCAAGAAACCCTTCAAGATTATCGAGGCCAGTTGCACCGACGATCGCTTCGAGTGTACCGTCGTGCCGAAAACGGAGAAGCTCTACTTGGTCCGCGTGAGCTTTACCGCCGGAACCACGGCGGAAGAGGTCCGGGAGAAGATCCTCATCAAGACCGATTTCGGCGGCGGCCAAACGTTCGAGGCGCCGGTGCGGATTCAGGTGGGGCCGTAACTGGGCCTTCCGGACTCTCGCGGCGCCAAAATGTCCGGTCAAGGCGACCGGGTCCGTCCGCCTGCCGCAAAACGGCAATTCCCGCCCGCGGGCTTCTCTCGCTGCAAGAAACGTATACTCTATTGTAGGGAGAGAGTGGCGTAAAGGACATCGAATTGGCCCGATCTTGGACCTTATTTTCGAGGAGGTTGGCAAGATGGATTTCGAGATCATAGAGACGGACGCAGGCATGACCGTGGCTGACTTGGCGTCGTGGGAGACGCCCGAGGAAGCAGCGATCCGGCAGGGCGGCGCTGTCGTGGACCCCGGACCTTACAAGTCGTACGACGACGCCTACGACGGCATCCTGGCTCTGCAGGCCGAAGAAGAAGACGAGTCTCAGTAAAATCGGGCGCCGGGACGCTCCTTGTCCCACCAATGCTGAAACCGTCGGGCAAGGGCAGCCGTTTTCGCCGAGATCCGGTCGCATGTCCGCGGGTATCCCAGTTCCGAGAGCAGATCGCCGGCCAGCGCCTCGAAGAGTTCCACGTCGTCGGGCGTCATTTGGGTTCGCCAATCTCTTAACCCCGGCGTGGGAGGAAGCCACGCCTGATTGGCCGATAGGCCTGACGCCGCTTGCGTTCGCCCTTCATTGAACCGCAGCATCGCCGGGTCGTAATCGAGTTGTAAGAAGTCGCACAGTGCCGAACATTGCTCGGCCGGATTCTCCACCAGCGATTCGTAGCGAAGCTCACAATACCGCTCGGGGCCCAATGGTCTTCCTCCTTCCAGCCCCAAGCGAACCTGCCATTTCCACCACAGGGCGGTCGTTGCCACCGGGTTTTCCTTCCAGAGCGCCAAGCGCCCGGCAGAGCGGTGTGCCTTGGGCCAATGGAGCATCGAAAGGCATACGCTACGACCGTCTCGAATCAGGTGCACGAATCGGGCATCAGGCCACAACCCGTGCAGGATCGACAGATTGCGAAGGTAGCCGCCGGTGGTCTTGTCCCCCACGAGCCGTTTTCCCACTTGCCGGCCGTAATGATCGAAAATGTAGCTCACGAAGTCCCGATAGGAGATCGGTTTGCCCGAGGAAGCCACCAGTCGCAGCAGATCTGCACGGTCGATTTTCATGTGAGAGAACCGGGAATAGTCCGCAAGCCGCTCGACCAGTTCCTCAGTCACCGTGCCGTCGGGTGTCAGGCCGATGCGTCGCTTGAAATATCGGGCAATCCAGTGCGTCTCGTGGATGATCGCGATCCGCGGATGCGCATCGACCATACGTTCCAAAAGCGTGGTGCCCGAGCGAGGGCAACCGACGATGAATACATACGGATTGGGGCTCGACACTCGATCGGCCTGTCCGGAGTTTTCACTCGACATGGTTGTGTCGCTTTCTCGTAAAGTGTCGCACGGCTTGCTTAAAGCGCTTTAGGGTGAGGTCAGCGTGATCGTTCCCAGGCGATAACGTCGGTGTCCGTCGTCGTCTTGCAGAGGCAAGGCAACTTGCGGCGTACCGTCGCGTTCGCCGACCGAGATGAACACGTCGAACGTCCCGCTAGGAACATCGGCCGGCAACCGTGACTCGACATCTTGGCGATGCGCGGGGGCCTTGCCGGCCGCGCCGACGGGTAGTTGGCCCAAGTCGAATGTCTCGTCGGACAAGACGGCCACGATCGTTCCGCCCGGTCGCTTGAGCGTCACTGTCGGAAAGCCGCCCTGATACAGCGGCGCCACGCCGACGTTGCGCCACGCGGCCTTCCACGATAGCGGGTCGCCGGCTTTCATCTCGCGCGGCCACGAGGCCTCGACCAATTGCAGCCGATAGCCCATCCGAAGGTTCATCCGACGAATCAAGTCGGGATGGTTCTTCAGAATCACGCGCGGGTCGCCGTGGATCGAGACGTAGGCCGCGTGATAGGCTTCCATGGCGTCAAGATACGTTTCGCCGTCGCCCCAAATCTCGGGCGAATAGTGTCCGCTCTCGATAATCACGGGCTTGTCGTGCCAGAACTTCTCGGCGATCCAGTCGGAACTGAATGTAACCCCCTTGCGCCACATGACGCTGTCGTCGCGAATGGTCAGGCCCTGCTGCAGGGCGTAGTCGAGGATCGGTTGCCAAGGTTGTGCCGCCGGGATCCCGGGCCCGGGATGCCAGTCGTCTAGAGCAACCAACAGCGTCTTGGGGAAATACTTGCGGTGTAAGTCGATATGCCGCTTGTACATGGCGATGTCGTAACGCCGGCTGACGGGGTTGCCTTCACCCCAGATGCCGATCGTGCCGATGTCGACGAACGCCACGTTCGGGTTGCCGTCGTATCGCTCGCCCGCGGCCGCTAGGAATCGTTCGAGTTTTTCCAAGAACACGGGATCTTCGTAGTCCGGTTCCCAGCGTGTTTTGGGATCGTCACCGTTGTCGACCGGTCCCTTGCCGTATTGCCACCAGTAGCCCTTCGCGCCGGAATCCTTGACCCATCGCGGCGTCCCGTAGCGGGTTTCCGACTCGAAGCAGGTCAGTCGCAAAGCGATCTTTCGGCCATGGTCGACATACCGCTTGGCCACCGTGTCGACAATCGACCAGTTGAACTTGCCTTCTTCCGGTTCCAAATAGGACCAAGCCAGCCGCAAGTAGGCCACGCTCAACCCGGGAAACCCCTCGCCGGCATACTCGGGCCCAAGCGGCGGCCCATAGCCGCGGATCGAGTTGTCGAAATGATGAAACACCCAGCCCATGCCCGGATTGCACAGGGCCTCTCCATGATCGGCCGGCCGGACCGTCGTTCTTGGCTGCTGGGCAACGGCGCAATCTGCCGTCAAGGCCATGACGAGCAGCGTTGCACCAATCCACTTGGGAACATGCAAGGTAAGTCGAGCATCGAGAATCAACATAGGATGCCCTCGCGTGAGCTTCACTTCTAACACGCCTGCGCGGGATAATCAGGCTGAAGCCTGGCCAGCAGATCGCCGATCTCTTCCTCGGCCACGATCCAGCCTCGACACTGCGAACTCTCGCACAGGCAAGGGATCGCCACGTCGGCCGGCCAGGCATAGTCGATCGTCAGTTGCTCGCCCGGTGCAATCTCTCGAATTGCCTCCACCCAAATCTCGGGCTGCTCTTCGCCAAACTCTTCGACAGGGTCGCAACTCTCGACGGAGTCCGAGCGGAGCAACTCACAATTGGGCTGGCAACTGTGGTTGAGATAACAAAACGGGGCGTCCGGCTCCAAGGCCCGGGTCCCGGTAAGTGCCACGCAGTATTCGGACCCATGCTCCGGATCGTCGATGACGATACCTTCCATTCCTCCGACGATCTCGTTCGGCAAGAAGTATCTCCTGGCAAAAACGCCCAATCCCGTCTCCGTCGGCGAGACTTCAACCATCTCCTCATCTCGTTCCATGCTACCGCAATTCATAATTCCGCAATGCCTATGCCGTATGGGTGGAAAACATATTAGTATACCGCGATTCAACGAATCGTCAAGCAGCTGAGACGTTTAGCCGTCGCCGGTACGGCGATGAGAAGGCTCAATCGGGTTCGCCCGGCAGGTCACCCTTGAGTGCGTCGCGATACGGACCGTGGCCGAGTAGGATCTCATGAAACTCATGCATGTGGTGCTGGGCCACGCCGCGCGGTATGGCGGCGTGCTTCTTGCAGAGCAAGGCCGCGATACCCGTGGCACGGCCCGTTTGACCGCCGGTCTTCATGATCTTGATGCTCGAGTAGGCCACGTGGCTGGCGCTGATGCAACGTCCGGCCATCATTAGGTTCTCGACGTTGCGCGAATAGAGACTGCGCAGCGGGATCGGGTAGGGTTCGACCGGGATCAGTTGCCAGGTATCGGCACGGCTGCGGAAATCGTACTTTTCGTCCGGGTAGTGCAGACAGAAGAACTGGCTGCCCATGGCGGCCCAGTCGGGAAACGGCGTCTGGTTGCGGATCTCGTTTTCCGTGAGGATGTGGTCGCCCATCAAGCGTCGCGACTCACCCCGGGCGGCGACATGGGCCACCCAGATCAGCTCCAAATTGGCGTTGCGATTCGGCGACCGCTTCTTGGCCGTCGAGAACGTTCCGTAGATGGCCCGAAATAGATGGTCGCGGACGAACTCGCCCTCGATCGTCTTGTCCAGCCACTGGCCGCATTCCCAAAAATGGTCCCAGCCGCCCAGTTCGTGGAAATCGCCCGAGACCTCCGTGGCCCACGGCACCTCGGGAAACGGCACGGGTTGCTCGGCCATGCGAGTGAGAAACTTAACCGTGTTGCCGTGGGTCATCTTGTCGGCTTCCACCGGCGCCAGCGACTCGTCGAATTCCGCGCGAGCCTCGCGCCCCATGCGGAACTCGGCCTCGGCCCAATAGCCGATCCACCCGTCGCCCGTGCAGTCGACAAACAGCGGGGCGGAGAAACGGAGCTCCTCGTTGGTCTGGGTGTGCTTGGCGTCGACGCTGGTAATCCGATGCCGGTGTTTCTGAACGCGAAAGGCGTGCCAGCCGAGCATCAGCTTCAGGTTCTCTTGGGCCTGGAGTACCTTGGCCCGATCGGGTGCGGCCACCTCGTTGATAATTGGCCCGCCAAGTCCGCGGGGAGGGATGCCGATTTCGCTACTGGCGTTGCCGCCGAGCACCGGTCGA
>CAYYOX010000004.1:16899-17600 GCA_964473065.1 uncultured Planctomycetaceae bacterium
ATCTTGAATCAGGGCCACGGAAAGGCCCAGCCGTGCCGCGGACAGTGCGGCCGAGCAACCGGCGATCCCTCCGCCGACCACGACCAGGTCGAACTCCCCGGCCGATGGCGGTTCTTCTGGAAGCCCCAGCAGCTTTCGGCGCCAGACGGCCATGTCGTGGCCGGGTTGCTCCGGCGGCTTGAAATCCGCATCGGTTGTGAAAAACAACGCATCGCATCGCCCGTCGAACCCGGTCAAGTCCTTCAGCTCGAGGGTCACCTTGCCGGCGGGGATGTCGACGATTCCCCCGTTTTGCCAGATCCAATCTTCGCCCTCGGCGCCGAACGTCGGAGTAAGCGGCTTGCCATCGAGCAGCAGATGAAAACGGCCCGGGTGATGCGACGGGACCCAGTCTTTGGTGCGAACCCAGAGGCGATAGGATCCCTGTTGGGGGAATTCGACCACGGTCTTTGCCCCGGCCACCGGTTTACCCAAACCGTGGGCCAGCAGGTAGGGCGACCCCATCTGGTCCATGAACTGCGAGTCGACGACCCAACCGCCGGAGTCGGCAAAGCCTTCCGCCTCGACCAACACCTCGGCCGCAAACAGACAAGAGGCACTCAGAACGATCCCCAACGCGGCAAGGTATCTCATCGGTAGGATTCCCCAAGTAACCGGTGGCGACGTAAGTGAGAGTTGCGGCACTGGGTAATAGAATACGG